>CAZKWW010000124.1:0-3157 GCA_964556635.1 uncultured Candidatus Ruthturnera sp. | reverse complement strand
GCCTACAAGCACTAGACAATCTTGAAAAATATGGTATTTCTACCACCTTGGTGTGTGCTATTCGCAAGGGTGAAAATGATGATGAAGTGGGTGATATTATCAACTTTGCTCAGCAATATCAATGCGTTCGCGGTATTACTTTTCAACCAATACAAGATGCAGGACGCAATGAAAATGATACTAAAGATAGTCGTATTACTTTAAGTGAAATACGCAGTAGTATTATTGAAGCAGACAACCCTTTCAAAGACCAAGACATGATCCCACTGCCTTGTCATCCAGAGCATATTTCAATTGGTTATGCGTTTAAAAATAATAATAAAATGATTCCGGTAACAGGTATGCTACCAAAAGAGGTTTTGCTTAAAGGCACCACTAATACTATTGCTTTTGAAAAAAATCCGGCGATGAAAAAAGCTTTTTTAGAATTGTTTTCATTAGATGCTTGTAGCGAAAAAACTACTGAACAATTACAAACTCTATTGTGCTGCCTGCCAAAAATAGATACTCAAGAATTAAGTTATGAACATGTGTTTAGAATTGTCATTATGTCATTCATGGATCAGTATGATTTTGATATTGGGTCAATTAAACGCAGTTGCACCCACTTTGTAGAGCCTAATGGAAAAATTTATCCATTTGACACCTACAATCTATTCTATCGAGATAAGATAAAATCTTAATATATGTTTAATCTTGATGAAATCTACACGGTCTCTGACTTTTTATCACTGTGTAATAAAACCATTGAAAACAACATTCCCACTTGTTGGCTACAAGGGGAGATTTCTAATTTATCTCGTCCTGCATCTGGGCATTGGTACTTTTCACTTAAAGATAATCGTGGGCAAATTCGCTGCGCCCTATTTCGACTAAACCAGCGCAATATTAAATTTAACCCTGAAAATGGCCTAGAAGTGTTAGTACGCGCCGCACCTACTTTGTATGAGGCACGTGGTGATTTTCAGCTGATTATTCAACATATAGAGCCTGTGGGTGTAGGTAACTTGCAGCTAGCCTTTGAGCAACTTAAAACCAAACTCAAAGACGAAGGCTTGTTTGATATTCAACACAAGGAGCTACTGCCTGTTGAAGTCAATACGATTGGTGTTGTGTCTTCATCGAATGGTGCGGTTATTCGCGATATTATTAAAGTACTTAATAAGCGTTATCCATTTGCTGAGGTTTTATTATTTGACTGCGTTGTACAAGGAGAAGGCTCAGCAGAAAAACTGGCTCAAGCCATTAAAGCTGCGGATCAATCGAATCAATGTGATGTGCTGATTGTGGCGCGAGGTGGTGGCTCTTTAGAAGACTTATGGGCTTTTAACGAAGAAGTGCTAGCCAGAGCAATATTTGCCGCTAAAACGCCAATTATTAGCGCCGTTGGCCATGAAACCGACACTACCATTGCTGATTTTGTGGCCGATGTGCGAGCACCAACACCCAGTGCTGCTGCGATGCTGGCAACTCCTGATCGATTAGAGTTATTATCTAAGGTGACTAAGTTTTATGGCAACCTATCACAATTAGGCCAACAAGTAATTAACCAGTATCAAGCAACACTTAATCAATTAAGTGCGGGCCTTCCTAGCCCAGATAGACAGTTAAACCTATTTTCACAAAGACTTGATGGCCTAAATACCCATCTTAACTACCAAGTTAAAACCAAGCTGCGCTTTAATCAGTCTAAATTAACCACGTTGTTTGAGCAGTTAAAACAACACTCGCCTAGTGCAAAAATTAGCCACAATCAACAACTCAATCATTTGGCTAAAACACAGCTTCAACAAAGCATTCAACGGCTTGTTGTTCAGCACAAAAGCGTGTTAGAAGGCTTAAACGATCGATTAGAAAAATCCATTAATACAACACTAGATTGGCAAAAAAATAAACTATCTCAGCACACATTGGGGCTTGATCACTTATCGCCACTTAACACCTTATCACGCGGTTATAGTATTTCAACTATTCAAGATAATCAAGTACTACATTCAACTGCTGACGTTAAAATAGGTGAAACAATGACCACACGACTTAGCGATGGCAAGATCCATTCTCAGGTTAAAAAAATTGAAAAAACTTAGCTTACTACTTTTACTGATACCCGCCATTGTGCTGGCTAATATTCCGGTTAAAAATACACCGATACCCGGTGGCATTGCGGTAATTGATTTTGAATCTAATCACGCCAATCCAAAAGCGTTTTACAACAAAGTTCCACTGTATGTGCAACACATTAAAGACCAACACTACCAAGTATTAGTTGGTATTCCTCTGATGGAAAAATTAGGCAAAAAAACCATTCAAGTTCAAGATTTTTCTACTCGATTGTTTGATTTTGAAGTGACAGAACAATCTTATAGCGAGCAACACATCACCCTTAAAGGTAAAAAGAAAAAATACGTTAATCCTAATTTGGCTCATATGGATCGTATCAAATCAGAAAGACCTGTGCTTTCAAGTGCTAGAAAAATATTTTCTGATAACGCCTTATCTAACGGATTATTCACACGCCCTGTCGATGGTGTTACTACCAGCCCTTTTGGACTTAAACGTTTTTATAATGGCGAGGCGCGCAGACCTCACACTGGGCTAGATTACGCAGGTGATATAGGCACACTCATCAAAGCGCCAGCAGATGGAAAGGTGGTTTTAGTGGGTGAGTTTTTCTTTAACGGTAATGCTGTTTTTCTAGACCATGGCCAAGGCTTGATTAGTGTTTACATTCATATGAATGAGTATTTAGTAAAGCAAGGTCAATTTGTTAAACAAGGTGATACCATTGGCACTATTGGTCAAACTGGACGATCAACTGGGCCGCACTTGCATTGGGGTATTTACCTGAATCAAACTGTGGTGAATCCAAATTTATTATTAGGAAAAGTTGATGAAATCTAATGTGTCTTTATTGCGCCGATTAGGTGCGATTTCTTACGATATTATTTTAGCCTTTTCATTGGCGTTTTTTATTGTTGGCGCAATACTCATTGCATTTTTTGACAAACAAGCCCAAGCTGATTTACTCATGTTTGGTGTTTATTTGGTTACTGTTTATTTTTACTTTACTTGGTCGTGGGTCAAAGGCAAACAAACACTGGGTATGAAAACTTGGAAGTTTAAAATAGAACAAGACAATGGTGAAAATATCACGCAA
>CAZKWW010000123.1:0-3166 GCA_964556635.1 uncultured Candidatus Ruthturnera sp. | reverse complement strand
GTTGTTTGTCGATGATGATATTTTATGGATTGTTGATTTTAAAACTGCCGAGCTTTTAAATGATGAATCGCTTGATCAATTCACACGTCGTCAGCAATCACAACACGCCAAACAACTCTTGTTTTATAAAGAAGCACTATCAAGTATTTATGACAACGAAATCAAGTGTGCGCTTTACTGTCCCGCCGTTAGTCGGTTGATTGAAATAACGCATTAATCATCGCCACAGCATCACAGCCTGCATCAAATGCTTGCTGCTGATTGTCTAAGTTAATACCGCCAATGCCAACAACGGGGATAGTAAGTATTTGCTTAGCTTGTGTAATAATATCGAGTGAGCATCGAGGTGCATTGGGTTTGGTTAGTGAGGCAAATAAAGCGCCAAAAGCTACGGAGTTGGCGCCATTATTCTGTGCTGTTTTGGCCAGCTTTATATCGTTATAGCAAGACACACCAATAATAGCATTATCGCCTAATTGCTCTCTAGCAGTAAGAATGGATGCATCATTTTTCCCTAGGTGTACGCCATCAGCGCTTATTTTTTGCGCTAGGTTGATATCATCATTGATGATAAATAAAGTATTATGTCTTAAGCACAGCTGTTGTAATTGTTTGGCTTCGTTAAGCTTGATTGATGCATTAGTTGTTTTATGACGATATTGCAATAGGCTGATTTTATGCGTGATAATGGCTTGCTCTACGATATTAAGATCAAGATTTTTGTTAGGCGTTATGGCATAAATACCACTAATTTTTTTATGATGCACAATGGTTAGTTTTCAATTAAGACACAATCTATTAATCACAGTTTTTATTATAGTGGTTATTGGCGCTATGTGGCTTTTGATGCAAGGCTTGTCGTATTCATTTAACGCTCTACAGAGTAAGGAGCCAGCGCCACTAACAGATAACGAAGTGGTGTCACAAGAAGTGTCTTATATAGAAAAGATTGATAACTTTGCTTTGCAAGAGTTTGATGAAAATCAAAAATTGTCTCATTTTGTTGAAGCCAAAAGTTATTTTAATTTTAAAAATATGCCAGCCTTATTATTAGACCCAAAAGTTATTACTTATAACGAAAAAGGCGATGAGGATTATATTTTGACTTCAAATCGCGCTAACTATTTAGACAGTGGCGAGATTAAATTTAAAGGCAAAGTGGATGTCCGATCAAGCGCAGGAATAACCCATAAAATGAATACACAAGAGTTGTTGGTTAGCACTAAAACTGATGATTTAATTAGTGAAAAAAAAGTAACTTATCTAGGCGAACGTGCAAAAATTATTGCCCAAGGTATGCGCATGAAAGCTAAAGAAGACAAAATGAAGTTGTTAGGGAAAACCAGTATTAACCAAGACACAGGGCAAAAAATATTAACCAAGGATCTGTATATCGACCAATCGAATGGTCAGAAACATTATTATTCTAAAAATGATACAACCTATTTGGCCACTGACAATAAGATCTATGCAGACGGTATTGATATGGATATGCGCAAAGAGATTGTTCAATTGCTTGGCAAGGTGAAAATTTTGCAAAATTCGGGCTCAAAAATCAATACCGAAGATTTAATTGTTGATCAATCTGAGGGTAATGAAGTGTATCGAACAAAGGAGAGAATACGTTACCAATCTAAGGTGGCTGACATTCACGCAACAGGTATGCGCTACGATGCTAAAAAGCAGAAAATTAAATTAACAGGTGGTGTAGTGGGTCGTTATGAATAGAGTTTTTTTGATTTTATTATGTTGCTCTTTCGGTGTTAATGCTTTGCCAGGCGATACCAAAGAACCCATTAATGTTAAAGCTTATACGGTGGTTATTGATGAGCGTAAAGGGTTAAGCACTTATACCGGTGATGCCAAAGTTGTACAAGGTTCGTTAACACTCAGCGCTGAAAAAATACAATTATTTTCAACACAAAAAGAAGTCAGCAAAGTGATTGCCAAAGGCAGTCAAAATAAGTTGGCGCATTACAAGCAAAATCAGCCTAATCAGCCACGTTTTATTGAGGCTACTGCGCTCAATATTACTTACTTAATCAAGAAGGAATTTGTGCATTTAAAGGGTAAGGCGCATTTAATACAAGGGTTTGATTCTTTTAGTGGTGGTACATTAGATTACGATATTAAAAATGACAAAGTGATTGCGCAGAAATCTAAAGATGGTACTGAGCGAGTTAAATTTAAAATTAAATTGTAACTTGCCACACCAATATTAACGCGGTAGAATACAAAAACTTATTCGTCTATATAAATACATAACGGAGAAAAAATTATGCAAGTTCAAGACATTATGTCAACCAATGTTAAAACAGTCACCCCAGATCAACCGGTGAAAGACATTGCTATTATGATGGTGATGGATCATATTAGTGGCGCACCTGTAGTTGATAGTGACAATAACTTGGTTGGTATTATTTCTGAAAAAGATATTTTGCAACACATGTTTCCTAAAATTGATGAAGTGATGAGTGATACGCATCTTGATTTTGAAAATATGGAGCACAACTACAAAGACACCATGAACGTTAAGATTGGTGACATTATGACTAAGGGCGTTGCTAGTATCGACCTTGACATGCCTTGTTTAAAAGCGGCTAGCACCATGTGGCTTAGAAAGTTTAGAAGAATTCCAGTTACCCACAAAGGTAAGTTAGTTGGTATCGTCAGTATTGGCGATGTACATCGCTCTATTTTTAAGTCGTGCATGACATCATAAAGCACGTTTTCTTTCGTTAATTCCTGACCCTTTTGCTCTGTTTTAATTAGAGTATCTCTTAGGGGGTATATTAAAATATTACCATAAAATAATGCGTTAAAAAACGCCTGTCGGTATAATTTCGCCTTTTAAATTAATATAGGATAGACATGTCAAAATTAGTCCCACCACACGGTAGTGATACAATTAACGAATTAGCACTATCAGGCGACGCATTAACTGCAGAGCTAGCAAGAGCTGAATCACTTCCAAAAATCACTTGTTCTTCTAGAGAAGAAGGTGATGTTGTTATGCTTGGTATTGGTGGTTTTAACCCACTAGATGGTTTTATGGGTGAAGCAGACTGGAAAGGTGTTTGTGACAACATGACAATGTCTAACGGCTTATTCTGGCCAATTCCGGTAACACTTTCAACAGATGATGAAGATGTTAAAGCTGGTGATG
>CAZKWW010000122.1:0-3178 GCA_964556635.1 uncultured Candidatus Ruthturnera sp. | reverse complement strand
TGAACCATCTAAACCTGAACAAAAGGTTAGAGTGGTTGGCGAGGATATTGTTCAACCAGAACAAGATGAAGCATTAAGCACGACCGAACTGGAAGCCATTAAAAACCGCTTAACCAAGGCGCGTACACAACTCATGCTAGACAAGCCTTTTTTGGGTAATTTAGTCTTACGCCTGCCTTTAATCGCTGCCGATTCTTGGTGTAAAACCAGTGCTACCGATGCTAAAAGTTTTTATTACAACCCCAAGTTTATTGGTTCGTTAAACAACCATCAAATCAAATTTGTACTCATTCATGAAGCGCTCCATTGTGCGCTCACGCACTTTGCACGCCGAGGCAATCGCACCAAGCACAAGTGGGATTTGGCTTGTGATTTTGCCATTAATCCACTCTTGGTTAAAGAAGGCTTTCATCCACCAATTGACCTGCCAATTTTTCGCCAGTATGAAGGCATGATTGCCGAAGAAATCTACCCGATGATTGATGATAATCTTGATCAAGAACCCATGGATCAGCACTTGTATGATGACCAAGCTAACGATGATTCTAAATCATCGGATGGTGGCATGCGTGAAGATGATTTACAAAAAGAACAAGAACAAGAGCAACAATCCACTCCAGATTCAAAATCAAACGATGGCAACAAAGGTGGCACCTCACAGCTTGCACAACAACCCCCAGCCTTACAACCTGACGAAGTTGACAAGCTCGCCACTCAGTGGCAAAAGAACTTGGCCTCTAGTGCGCAATTGGCGCAACAAGCCGGTAAACTTGATGGCGAATTTGCCAAGCTAATTGATTTTTTCTTGCAACCTCAAATCTCGTGGCAGTCTTTATTAGCGCAATACATGTCTACCTTTGCTCGGGATGATTTCTCTTATTCACGCCCCTCACGCCGTCTAGGTTCAGCACTAAACAGCAATCATCTGGGAGGAGAGGCAATATTGCCATCGCTCAGATCACACCAGCTGGATATCACCATAGCGATTGACACCTCTGGCTCTATTTCTCAAGAAGAGATTAACGAGTTTGTTTCAGAAGTGGATGCCATTAAAGCCAACCTTCGAGCTGGTATTTCCTTACTTGCTTGTGATGATAAGCTCTCTAATCATTCTCCTTGGCGCTTTGAAGCTTGGGATGAGTTGCAATTTCCTGCATCACTTGGTGGTGGTAAAGGCACCAACTTCACCCCAGTATTTGACTACATTGCCAAACAAGACACCCCGTCAGATGTGCTCATTTACTTTACCGATGCCAAGGGAAAGTTTCCTGAATTTGAGCCTGATTATCCTGTTTTGTGGCTTGTTAAAGGCAAAGAGCGAGTGCCATGGGGCTCTCGCATTCAGCTTAATTAAACCATGAGAGATTTTTCTGCCATTGAGCTTGATGAATACCTAGAGGATAATGATCCATTAATACTTGACGTGCGTGAGCAGTGGGAGTGGAACAAATGTCATTTTGAGTATTCAACCTTATTGCCCATGGGTCAAATCATGGCCAATATTGACACACTGGATAAATCCCAAGAAATCGTTATTATCTGTCATCATGGTATTCGCTCAATGCAAGTAGCACGCTACTTTGACTCAATTGGCTTTGAAAATATTATTAACCTGCGTGGCGGTATTGACGCTTGGGCCAAGCAAGTAGACAGCTCGATGGAATTGTATTAAAAACTAATTTCGAAAAAATCATTAAATTTCTTACGCTCGGCTTGCGCCTCATGCATGCTCATCAGCTCAAAGCGTAACTTGGTGTTTGGCTGGCGCTGCGCAAGCTTGGCCAAATCTAGCGAAAACACCGTGCCGATCTTTGGATAACCACCAATACTCGGTGCATCTTTAAGCAAGATAATTGGCAAACCATCTGTAGCAATCTCTACACTACCATAGCTAATGCCTTCAGAAATCATTCGCTCTTTTTTAATCGAAATTGGCGCACCACTTAGGCAGCAACCCGTTCTATCATTGGCATTGGTAATGGTGTAATTTTGATTAAAAAACAAATCCCTTTGGTTAATGCTAAACTCATTAAATTGATAAGTTGGCAACAACCTCAAAGTAATATCTTGATTGTAATTAGGAACATATTTTGGTGAAATAAATCGATAAGTAGCCGTATCAAAGCTTCTGCAAGGCAACTCATCACCTTGGGTTAATTTAGCACCAATGTGCTCGCGTAAATTTACCGATCTTGAGCCAAATAATACTGGCGCATCAAAACCACCCTTAACCGCCAAATACGCACGCACACCGTTTTTAGGATTGCCCCAGCTCAGTACATCGCCTTTGTGAACTTGCAAGCCGTGCCACATTTGAGCCGCTTGATCATTAATTCTAAAATCAAGATCAGCGCCCGTCACCGCAATAAACGTATCAACTTGTGCTTCAAGTTGCAAACCACCAAAAGTGATCTCAACAGCCGCTTTATTAAAATGATTATTTAAAAGATGATTACCCCACGCATAAGCATGCTCGTCCATCACCCCTGATTGACTCATGCCATGCTCACCATGAGTTAGGCGACCATAGTCTTGCACGGTAGACAAAAAGCTAGATTTGATTACCTTAAAGCTCATAATAATCTGCCATTGCTAGAATTTTCATATTTCTCCACCATTGGCTAAGTACTCATCACGGGTAATAGCATAGAACTTAACTTTGTCACCCACACGGAATTTATCAATATTCTCAGGGTTGTTAAGTGATAAGTCTAATAATGTCCTGCCAATGATATTCCAGCCACCGGATGAATCAGTAGGGTAGATGGCCGTTTGACTCTCGGCAATACCAACACTGCCTGCAGGTATCTTAATTCTTGGTGTGGCCAAACGTGGTGCTTGAATGCGTTCATCCACTTCGCCTAAAAAAGCAAATACTGGGCTAAAGCCAATGGCATAAATTAAATATTCTTGCGAGGTATGAATATCAACAAAAGTGTTTAAATCTAGATTTTTCTCAGCTAATAAGCGCTCAAGATCAAAGCCAACTTCCACGCCATAATAAACGGGAATATGCGTTGTTTGAGGTTCTAAAACCAAATTATTAGACTCTTGCTGATCTAGTAAAACCTCTACTTTGTCAAAAAACGCCTGAAAACTGATTTTGTTTAAATCATAACTCACATGTAGCGAGGTATAAGAGGGGATAACATCAATAACAACATCACTTAGCGTGTCT
>CAZKWW010000121.1:2671-3246 GCA_964556635.1 uncultured Candidatus Ruthturnera sp. | reverse complement strand
AGAATTGGGCGATGCATTTATTTGTGATGACTATCAACATCAGCTTTTATATCAAGTAATCAATGACTTTTGCCAATAGGATAATATGACAGATACCAACAAAGATTCAAAAAAAGTTGACGACGATGAGGTGATGATCACTTCAAGCATTAGTGATTTAGAGAAAATGCTAGAAGGGGTTGAAAAAAACACCAACACCAAGTTTGAGCGTTTTTTCCTGCCATCTTTAGCGGTATTTAGTGCCATTATTATTGGCATGTTTACTATTATTTATTCAATTACGACTGACATGAGTCGTTTGGCAAACTCAATGGACCCTAACATGGGCACCAACATGACTTCAATGGTTGGCAGTGTTGAGAAGATGTCTAGCAGTGTTTCTAAAATGACAAATTCAGTTGCTTACATGCAAAAGAATTTTGATCAAGTCAATAAAAACATGACAACCATTGCTTCTAAACTTGATAATTTGGATACGATTTCTACTGATTTAACTCGCGTTAGTGCCAAGATGGACGCACTAGAGCCGATGTTAATTAACATGGAAGAAATGAACAAAAACATGACAACCATGC
>CAZKWW010000121.1:0-2661 GCA_964556635.1 uncultured Candidatus Ruthturnera sp. | reverse complement strand
CCTCCGGAAAATATGGAGCTTATTCCTGATCGCTATCTATTTTGCGTGCTTCATTCTCTAAGCCGATGAGTGTTATTAACAAAATGCCATTTCCATTCTAATATGTCTTTAAGTGAGGAGCAAGTTGGTCAAATTGCTTATCTAGCGCGCTTATCTTTAAGCAGTGATGAACTTCAAAGCAACACCAAAGATTTAAATTCTATTCTTAGTTTGGCTGAACAATTAGCCGAGATTAAGACGGATGATATTACGCCTATGGCGCACCCACTACACATGACTCAACGTCTACGTGAAGACAAAGTTACTGAAAAAGACCAATCAGAGTCTTTTCAAGCGATTGCACCAAAGACAGGAAAAAGACACTATTTGGTGCCAACGGTGATTGAGTAACATGAGTATTCACAACAAAACCATTGCGCAATTGTCGAAAGGCTTGAATTCAGGTGAGTTTTCATCAGTTGAGTTAACTCAACATTATCTTGATCGTATTAACTCATCTCAGCTTAATGCTTTTATTACCGTCACTGATGAGCTAGCCATGGAGCAAGCGCGCTCGGCTGACGATAAAATTGCCAAAGGTAATGCCAATATTTTGACCGGCATCCCTTACGCACATAAAGACATCTTTTGTACCAATGGAATAAAGACCTCTGCGGGCTCTAAGATGTTGGATAACTTTATTTCTCCATATGATGCAACCGTGAGCCATAAGCTTAATCAAGCTGATTTGGTGATGTTGGGCAAGGCAAATATGGATGAATTTGCCATGGGCTCGTCGAATGAGAACTCTTATTATGGCGATGTTAAAAATCCTTGGAATATTAATAAAATACCAGGTGGTTCTTCAGGTGGTTCGGCTGCTGCAGTTGCAGGACGTCTAGCGCCATTTGCTACTGGCACAGATACTGGTGGTTCGATTCGACAACCTTCAAGCCTGTGTGGTATTACTGGCCTTAAACCAACTTACGGTCGCATCTCACGCTATGGTATGATTGCTTATGCCTCAAGTCTTGACCAAGCAGGACCAATGACACAAACGGCTGAGGATGCAGCGTTGGTTTTAAATGTGATGGCTGGTTTTGATGAAAAAGATTCCACCAGTGCTGAGCGTGATGTAGAAGACTACACTGCTTCATTAAATGATTCAATTAAAGGGCTGACCATCGGCTTACCGAAAGAGTTTTTCTCAGAGGGCTTAGATGACGAAGTAGCAAGTCAAGTTATGGCCGCTGTCAAAGAATTTGAATCCATGGGTGCAAATGTTAAAGAAGTGTCATTACCAAATTCAGCTTATGCGATCCCAACTTATTACATTGTTGCACCTTGTGAATGCTCATCAAACCTATCACGCCTAGATGGTGTGCGCTATGGTTATCGTTGTGATGATCCAAAAGACTTAGAAGACCTATACTTGCGCTCTCGTTCAGAAGGGTTTGGCGAGGAAGTTAAACGCCGCATTATGATTGGTGCTTACGCCTTATCAGCAGGTTACTATGACGCTTATTATTTAAAGGCACAGAAAACTCGACACCTGATTAGTGAAGACTTTAAAAAAGCTTTTAAAGACGTTGATGTGATCATGGGCCCAGTATCACCAACAACCGCGTTTGATCTTGGTTCAGTTAAAGATCCTGTGTCAATGTATTTGGCTGATATTTACACGCTCTCTGCAAACTTAGCTGGTTTGCCGGGCATGAGTATTCCTGCAGGTTTTGCGCAAAATTTACCAGTAGGGCTGCAACTGATTGGTAATTACTGGTCTGAATCAAAGTTGTTAAATATCGCTCACCAATTCCAAATGCAAACCAATTGGCATACCAAGGCGCCACAGGAGTTAGAGTAATGCAGTGGGAAACAGTCATTGGTCTTGAGATTCACGCGCAACTGAGCACGAAATCTAAGATATTTTCATCGGCCTCTACTCAGTTCGGCGCCAAGCCAAATTCACAGGCTTGTGCGGTCGATTTAGGCTTGCCAGGGGTTTTGCCTGTTTTAAATAAAGAAGCAGTTAATAAGGCAATTAAGTTTGGTTTAGCGGTGAATGCACACATTAATCAACGCAACGTGTTTGATCGAAAGAATTATTTTTATCCCGACCTACCAAAAGGTTATCAAATTTCACAATTGGATTGGCCAATTGTTGGCGAAGGAGAAATTGATATTGTTGTGGGTGAAAACACCAAAACCATTGGTGTAACACGTGCCCATCTAGAAGAAGATGCAGGTAAATCAATCCATGATCTATATGATGACTATACTGCGGTTGATTTGAATCGTGCCGGTACACCATTGTTAGAGATTGTTTCTGAACCGGATATGCGTAGCGCTAAGGAAGCAGTAGCCTACGCAAAGAAAATTCATGCTTTAGTGCAATATATTGGTATTTGTGATGGCAACATGCAAGAAGGTTCGTTTCGTTGTGATGCCAACGTTTCTATTCGCCCAATGGGGCAAGAAAAGCTAGGAACACGTGCTGAGCTTAAAAACATTAATTCATTTAAGTTTCTAGAAAAAGCCATTAATCTAGAAGTAGAGCGCCAACAAGATATCCTTGAAGACGGCGGTGAAGTTGTGCAAGAAACTCGACTTTATGATGCAGTTAAACACGAAACTCGTTCAATGAGATCTAAAGAAGAAGCCAATGATTATCGCTACTTCCCA
>CAZKWW010000120.1:1721-3249 GCA_964556635.1 uncultured Candidatus Ruthturnera sp. | reverse complement strand
GAACCTTATATGACTGACCAATGGTTTGTTAAGATTGCACCACTTGCTGAGCCTGCAATCGATGCCGTTAAAAATGGTGATATCCGCTTTATTCCAGACAATTGGAATAAAACCTACTTTAACTGGATGGATAACATTCAAGATTGGTGTATTTCTCGCCAAATTTGGTGGGGTCATCGTATTCCTGCCTGGTATGACGACAAAGGCAACGTCTATGTAGCAGATTCACTAGAAGAGGCGCAAGCGCAAGCTGGCGAAGGTGTAGCACTTAAGCAGGATGATGATGTGCTAGACACGTGGTTTTCTTCTGCATTATGGCCATTTTCAACCCTAGGCTGGCCAGAGCAAACACCACAGTTATCTCGCTTCTACCCTACCGATGTATTGGTGACTGGTTTTGATATTATCTTTTTCTGGGTGGCTCGCATGATTATGTTTGGGCTAAAGTTTGCCGGCGATGTACCATTTAAAGACATTTATATTACTGGCTTGATCAAAGATGGACAAGGGCAAAAAATGTCCAAATCTAAAGGCAACGTCTTAGACCCAATCGATTTGATTGACGGCATTAGCCTAGATGATTTACTGGTTAAAAGAACCCAAGGCATGATGCAGCCAAAAATGGCTGAAAAAATCAAAAAACAAACCCAAGGTGAATTCCCAGATGGTATTCCTTCATTCGGTACTGATGCGCTTAGATTTACCTTTGCAGCACTAGCCTCGTTTGGTCGTGATATTAAGTTTGATTTAAAACGTGTTGAAGGTTATCGTAACTTTTGTAACAAGCTATGGAATGCTTCTCGTTTTGTACTGATGAAACTTGAAGGTGCAAACATTGATACTAATGTCAGTTTGTCTACTTCAGATCAGTGGATTCTGTCGCGCCTACAAGCCACTAAAGCCAATGTTGAAAAACACTTAAACGATTACCGTCTTGACTTAATGAGTCAAGAACTATACGAGTTTGTATGGCATGATTACTGTGATTGGTACTTAGAGTTATCCAAGCCATTATTAGCAGATGATGCGACCAAAGCTGGTACTCAAGCAACTTTGCTTAAAGTATTAAACGAGATTTTGACCTTGTTACACCCAATCATTCCATTTATCACTGAAGAAGTATACGAACAGTGTTGCGTGCTTACAGGTGAAAGCAGTGAGAGTTTAATGACCCAAGCTTACCCTGAAGTTGAAAATGATTTAATCTCTATTCAAGCTGAAGAAGAAGTGCAGTGGTTGCAAAGCTTTATCTTAGGTATTCGTCAAATTCGCGGTGAAATGAATATCCCGCCTTCTAAACCACTGCCTTGTTTTGTGCAAAATATCAGTGATAGTGATCAACACTGCTTAAACACGCACACGCAAATATTAAGCAGCTTGGCCAAACTAGAAAGTATTGATCAACTTAGCGATAATGATGAAGCGCCAGAGTCAGCCACAGCACTGGTTGGCGATATGAAAGTACTGATTCCATTAGCTGGCCTTATTGACAAAGGCCAAGAAGTAGCTCGACTCAACAAAGAAATTG
>CAZKWW010000120.1:0-1711 GCA_964556635.1 uncultured Candidatus Ruthturnera sp. | reverse complement strand
AAAGAGCGCAATTTGCAGGTAAGCTTAACAACGAGAAGTTTGTCAGCGGTGCACCTGAGGTGGTTGTTAATAAAGAAAAAGAAAAGTTAGCTTCAGTTGAAAATGCCATTGCTGATTTGTCCACACAATTGGAGAAAATAGCCAAATTATGAAAGTAAATAAAATTTTATTAATTTCACTATTATTAACGCATTCGTTAGCGAATGCACAGTCGTATGTGTACGTTACCGACACAGTAGACATTCCAATGCGATCAAGCAATAAGATTGAGAGAAACCCACCCAATCTACTAAAAATGCTACCTTCTGGTACCAAATTAGAAATACTGTCTACTGAAAATGGCTGGACCAAAGTTAAGTATGAAAAAACCATTGGCTGGATGATTTCTCGTTATTTAACTTCTAAAGCTCCTGCACAAGCACAGCTTGAAAAACTAAGACAAACTTATAATGCCAATAAGTTACTAATTACAAAACAGAAAAAAAGAAATGCTGAGCTTGAGGCGCAAGTCCAAGCATTAAAAACTAAAAATACATTGCTTTCTGTACAAACAGGAAAATCACAAGCTGAAAAAGAACACATTGAGCAAGTTTACAAAGACGCACTCAAACTTGAACACAGTAACCAAAAACTTAAAACAGAAGCACTACAACTAAAAACTGAGATTCAATTATTGCAAAACAATAATATTGCCGGTCAAGAGTCTAGCTCTAGAAACTGGTTTATCGTTGGTGCACTGGTTTTATTTTTTGGATTTATCATGGGCTTTATCTTTCCAAAACGCTCAAATCAAAGGAGATTTTAAAATGAACTTACTAAAAACTGCATTAACTTTTGATGATGTCTTATTGGTGCCAGCACATTCAACCACCATGCCAAAGGAAGTTAGTTTAAAAACACAACTAACAAAAAATATTACGCTTAATACACCTATTTTATCCGCAGCGATGGATACAGTTACTGAGGCCAAACTGGCTATCACCATGGCGCAAGAAGGTGGCATTGGTATTATTCATAAAAACATGTCAACTGAGGAACAAGCAAAAGAGGTTCGCAAGGTTAAGCGTTTTGAATCGGGCATTATTCGTGAGCCAATTACCATTTCTCCAAAAGCAACGGTAAGAGATGTTTTTGA
Source organism: uncultured Candidatus Ruthturnera sp. (assembly GCA_964556635.1). Taxonomy (GTDB): domain Bacteria; phylum Pseudomonadota; class Gammaproteobacteria; order PS1; family Pseudothioglobaceae; genus Thioglobus_C. The sequence goes on along the minus strand of CAZKWW010000120.1, from coordinate 576 downwards.
TATGCAACAGCAACACAAAATATCTGCACTTCCTGTGGTTGAAAACAACACTATTATTGGCATGATTACTGGCCGTGATGTACGATTTGAAACTCGCTTAGATGAGCTAGTTGAAAATTTAATGACACCGCAAGACAAATTAATTACCGTTGTTGAAGGCACTGATATGAGCGAAGTAAGAGCGCTACTTCACCAACATCGAATTGAGCGTGTGGTTATCACCAATGATAAATTTGATCTTCAAGGCATGATCACCGTTAGAGATATTCAAAAATCAACTGACTTCCCAAATGCTTGTAAAGATGAACAAGAGCAATTACGTGTTGGTGCAGCAGTTGGTGTTGCAGCTGGCACCGGTGAGCGTATTGATGCACTGGTTGAAGCTGGTGTAGATGTTGTGGTTATTGATACAGCACACGGTCATTCACAAGGTGTGCTAGATCGCGTTAAAAAAACCAAAGCTAAGCATCCAAATCTAAATATTATTGCCGGTAATATCGCCACAGGTGCTGCCGCACTTGATCTGGTTAAAGCGGGCGCAGACTGCGTAAAAGTTGGCATTGGTCCTGGCAGTAT
>CAZKWW010000119.1:0-3288 GCA_964556635.1 uncultured Candidatus Ruthturnera sp. | reverse complement strand
CAATTACTTTTGCTTGTTCATTCGTCAACGACTGAAAAATATTAGATTTTGCTTGTTTAAGTTTAAAGAATAGTTTTCTTTGAGCTTTCGTTGTTGCAACCTTAACAATTTTCCAGTTTTTGAAAATATATTCATGTATCTCTGCACGAATCCAATAAACAGCGAATGAGGATAATCTAACTTTTTTGTGAGGATTGAAACGTTTGACTGCTTTCATTAATCCAATCGTTCCTTCTTGGATTAAATCAGCTTGTTCAAGTCCATAACCTTTGTAACCATGAGCAATAAAAGCCACAAAACGCATGTGTGACAAGACTAACTTTCTTGCAGCGCTAAGGTCGTGATTTTCGTAAAGTTCGATTGCTAAATTGTGCTCTTCTTCCGGTGTAAGAATCGGAGGGTATTTTTGAACTTCTAACGAACTTGAAGTTTTAACAGCGGGTAAAACAAATTCTTGACTCATAAATTTATTATAACTAATGATTAATATTAGTAAGGAGTGATATTATACGCAATTTATGTGTTATATCAACTGTTTAAGCAAGTCTTGGTGTTGCTGTGTTTGCTGGGCTATGGCAAGACGTTGGGAATAAACAATATTGTTTAAATCATTTAGTGCGATATTAAAATCGTCATTAATGACTAAATAATCAAATTCATCAAAGTGTTGCATTTCACTAACAGCATCTTGCATTCTTCGGTCAATAATACTTTGATCATCTTGACCTCGATCGGTTAAGCGCTCTCTCAAGGCTGATATTGAAGGTGGTAAGATAAAGATACCAATTGCATCTTTAAAGCTTTTTTTAACTTGCTGTGCACCTTGCCAATCAATTTCCAAGATGACGTCTTGACCCTGCTGAAGCAGGTCTTTAACTGTTTGTTTGGCACTACCATAGTAGTTGTCAAACACTTGAGCAGATTCGATAAAGCCATCATTGTTGTTGATTTCATCAAATGCTTCTTTAGAAACAAAAAAATAGTTTTTACCATCAACCTCACCTGGGCGAGCAGCGCGCGTTGTATGAGAGACTGATACACATAAGTTGTCAACTTGCTCAATCAGTGCTTTAACTAGAGAAGTTTTGCCACAGCCAGAAGGGGCGGCAATGATAAATAAATTAGCCATTTTTAATGATTGGGTGTGTAGCCTTGAATATCGTCAGCGCCTTCTTTAGAAAAGAAGAATTTTTCCATTTGCTCTTTTAGGTAGCTTTGTGCTTTCTCATCAAGCATATTAAGGTTGTTTTCATTAATTAACATGGTTTGATGATCAAGCCATAGTTGCCAGCCTTGCTTAGAAACGCCAGCTAAAATTCTTTTGCCTAGCTCACCTGGATAGGGCGCTCTATCTAGCGCTTCGAGTTCTTGGTCTAATTTCACACATTGTACGGTATTCATAGTTGTTTTATCCTGATGCCTAATAAGCGCAAGCAAACGAAGTACAAAGCTGCTGAAGCAACAATAATAAATGCGACAGAGCTGACACGTTGCCAAACGCCATTTTCTAAGTAAAAGCTAATGTCGTTAGAAAAATTTAAAATAAAAACAACCATTATAAAGCTTGCTAATAACACTTTTAAAAATAGTTTGATTAAATCGCTAGAAAAACGATAAATAGATTGTTTGTTTAAATAATAATAAAGTAAAGAGGCGTTGATTACAGCAGAGATTGAAGTCGCAATAGCCAAGCCCACATGCGCAAAATAATAAGCAAAAAGCACATTTAAAAACACATTTGACACCATGGCGACCACACCGACTTTGACTGGTGTTTTAGTATCACCACGAGAAAGAAATACAGGGGCTAGGATTTTAACAACAATAAAGGCCAACAGTCCTGAGCCATAAGCAATCAAACTTAATGCTGACATGTGCGCTGCGAATGCATCAAACTCATCATATTGAAATAAGGTGATAACGAGTGGTTCAGCTAAAAGAACCAGCCCCGCACAAGCAGGTGCACCCAGTAGCAAACCAATTTTTAGTGCGTAATTAATTGTACGAGTAAATTTTTCATCATCTTTATTAGAAAAATGTTTACTAAGCTTGGCCAGTGCTACTGTTGCTAGCGCAATACCAATTAATGCCAAAGGTAGCTCCAATAAGCGATCAGAGTAATACAGCCAAGACACACTACCACTAACTAAAGTTGTAGCTATCATGGTGTCGATTAACAAGTTGATTTGTGAAACTGAAACGCCAAAAAGTGCAGGTAACATGCGTTTTTTTAGAGTTTTTACACTAGAGTGGTCGCCACGCACTAGGTGTGGCATTTTTTTAATTTTAATTAAAAATGGAATCTGAAATAGTAGTTGTACAATACCACCAATTAACACACCCCAAGCCAATGCCATAATAGGTGTTTCTAAATATTGAGATAAATACACCGCACTTAAAATCATAGAAATATTCAACAAAACGGGTGTAAAGGCCGGTACGGCGAATTTGTCATAAGTGTTGAGAATACTGCCTGCAAAAGCTGTTAAGGAAATAAGCAACAAGTAAGGAAAAGTAATTTTGAGCATGCTAGATGCTAGGTCAAATTTGGTGGGATCGGCGTCAAAATAAAAACCCCAAGCAAACATAAAGATAACCAAAGGTGCTGCCACGATGGTAATAACAGTGATAATAATTAAAACCGTTAAGAACTTAGTGCCAATATGGTTAATGACGTTTTGTACTTCTATCTCATCATGGTTGGCTTTAGTTTCAGCCAATATGGGTACAAAAGCCTGAGAGAAGGCACCCTCACCAAATAGACGCCTAAGGAAATTAGGGATTCTAAAGGCAACTAAAAAAGCGTCCGTTAGTCCGTTAGCGCCAAAATATCGAGCAATAAAATAATCACGAACCAGGCCTAAGATGCGAGACAAAAAAGTCATCACAGTAACAATACTGCTAGACTTTAAAAAAGACTTATCCATAAAATCTCAAATCGATTTTATTCCTCAATCGGACCACGCATAATACCCACTTTTGAGCTGCGAATACATTTTACAAATTGCATTACTTCTGGGCTATCGGCTTCAGATCGCTCTAAGTCATTAAGTGCATGATCTAGTAGTCGACCTTGAGATTCGCGATACACTAATTTAAAGGCGCGTTTGATAGAGGCAACTGCGCTTGATGAGAAGCCGCGACGTTTCATGCCTTCGGCATTAATACTTCTGACGCGTGTTTGTGTGCCTGAAGCTACCATATAAGCCGGGATATCCTTGTTTACCTGACAACCCATGCCGATATAAGTATGCATACCAATCATGCAAAATTGCTTAACCAGAGTAA
>CAZKWW010000118.1:0-3289 GCA_964556635.1 uncultured Candidatus Ruthturnera sp. | reverse complement strand
CGGCAGCAACATCGGCACCTAATATTTCATCAAGCTGTGGGTTGTTAACACCGTCAATCACGATGTTTTCACCAATTTCAGAATTTTTACCGGCCTCATACAAATAGACTTTGTCTTCGAGTAAATGCACCACGCCTTTAAAGCGCTTACCCATGCCGATTGGCCAAGTGATGGGCGCACATTCAATGTCTAAGACGGTTTCTACTTCGTCCATTAAATCGATTGGCTCTTTGCCTTCACGATCAAGTTTGTTGATGAAGGTCAAAATAGGGGTGTCACGCAGACGACAAACTTCCATGAGTTTAATGGTACGCATTTCAACACCTTTGGCAACGTCAATCACCATGAGTGCTGAATCAACAGCCGTTAAAGTTCGGTAAGTGTCTTCTGAGAAATCTTCATGTCCTGGGGTGTCAAGCAAGTTGATCACGTGGTTGTCATAATCAAACTGCATAATTGATGAAGTAATGGAGATGCCTCTTTCTTTTTCCATTTCCATCCAATCAGACGTGGCATGTGTGCTGGCTTTTCTGGCTTTAACACTACCAGCCGTTTTAATCGCACCTGCGTAAAGTAACAGCTTTTCGGTAACGGTGGTTTTACCAGCGTCAGGGTGAGAGATAATCGCAAAGGTGCGACGCTTAGCAACTTCACTCATGCGTTAAGACTCTCCGGTAATAATTAGTTCAACACCGGCTTCGTCAAACATTTCTTGCGAGAGTTGAACGCTTTCATTCCAGTTATCAAGCTCTTTGGATTTTTTAATCACTACTTTTTTAATACCTACTTGAATAATGCCTTTGGCACATTCCGAACAAATGGGTAAGCCGTGCACATAAAGCGTTGCGCCATCTAATGAAGTGCCTGAATAAGTGGCGTTATAAATGGCGTTCATTTCAGCATGGACGACAAATTTGTATTTGGTCTCTCGGTGATTGTAGCGTTCATCAGTGTCATGAATGCCACGAGGAAAGCCGTTAAAACCCTGAGATAAAACTTCTTTTTTGCTGCCAACAGTAACCGCACCTACTTGAGTAGAAGGGTCTTTTGACCAAGTGGCCACTTCAGCAGCTAGGGCTAAATAACGCTCATCCCATTTGTTTAATTGACTCATATTAACGTATTTTAATAGATGCTAGACTGATTAGCACTAAGATGAAAGTTATCATCCAAAAACGAACGATGATTTTAGGTTCTGATAAGCCTTTTTGCTCATAATGATGATGCAGTGGCGCCATGAGGAAAATACGTGTTTTAGTGCGCTTGTACCAGCCAACCTGAATCATGACTGAAAGTGTTTCAGCCACAAACACGCCGCCCATAATAAACAGCAATATTTCTTGGCGTACGATAATAGCAATAACCGCCAAAATTGCACCCAATGAGAGCGAACCAACATCACCCATAAAGATTTCAGCAGGGTAAGTGTTAAACCACAAGAAGCCCAAACCCGCACCGATAAGCGCTGCACAAATAACAAATATTTCACCAGTACCAGGCATAAATGGCATATTGAGATAGCTGGCAAAGTTATAGTTACCACCAATATAGGCAAAAATTGCCAATGCGCCTGAAATTAAAATCACCGGCATAATCGCTAAACCATCCAGGCCATCGGTTAGATTAACGGCGTTAGAGCTACCAACAATCACAAAATAAGACAACACAGCCAAACCAACAGCACCCAAAGGGATCGTCCAATCTTTGATGAATGGAATCAGTAAGTCAGTAGAGATTGGTTGGTGTGGATTGTTAACTAGCCAAACGCCAATAATAATTGCACCTAAAGACTGGGCTAAATATTTTTGTTTAGCACTCAAACCATCAGATGATTGTTTTTTGATCTTTAGGTAATCGTCAGCAAAGCCAATTCCGCCAAAAATAAGTGCAGTCACAATAATAATCCAAAGATAGGTATTGTGCCAATCGCCCCAAATAAGAATACTACTAATAAAAGCAAATAAAATCATAACACCGCCCATCGTTGGAGTGCCAGCTTTGTCTTTATGAGTGCCTGGTCCATCAGTTCGAATGACTTGCTTGATTTGGTATTGCTGGAGGCGTGCAATAAAGAAATGACCCAATGTTAGGCTAATAAACAGAGCTGCCAGCATTGCTAAAACAGCGCGAACAGTTAGGTACTGTAAAACACCAAAACCTGGATCAAATTCGGTAAGAAAGCTGATTAATTCTAAAAACATATTAGTCGAGGTCGTTAATAGAGAGAAGTTCTAAGTTGAAGATTAATAACGATTCTTGAGAAAGTTTGCCACGTGCACTATCGCCATAGATTTGCGCATAACTTGCAATAATAGTGCGTTTTTCACCAACAGCCATTTCAAGTACTGATTGATCAATAATACCGATAATTGTGCCAGAGCCTGCGGCGAAAGGCAGTGGTTTGCCTGATGGGCGCATATTGGTGCCGTCGTCTAAATCAATAGATAAGTTGACTTTAACTAAGTCTCCTGACTTGGGTGAATCACCAGCACCTATTTGATTGATTTGCACATAATGACCCGCCTCTGTAGCTTTGGCATTAGGATAATTATCCTTAGCAAAGTTAATGAGTTTTTCACGTTTTTTGGCTTGTTTTTCTAATTCTTTTTCTAAGAATTTTTGATTGTGTGCTTGAAAAGCTGCTTCATCAGTTTTGAAATTATTGGCATTATTGCCTACACGAATAATTTTTACCTTGCGAATAAAATCATCTTTCTTAATGGTGTTAACCACACTCATGCCTTTGACTACATGGCCAAAAACTGTGTGTTTTCCATCTAGCCACGGTGTGGCTGTGTGCGTGATAAAAAATTGTGATCCATTGGTATTTGGGCCAGAATTGGCCATCGATAAAATACCACCTTTGTGATGAGTTAGATCGGTGATTTCATCAGCAAATTGATAGCCCGGGCCACCAGTGCCGTTACCTTCTGGATCACCACCTTGAATCATGAAGTCGTTAATAACACGGTGAAATTTTAAGCCGTTATAAAAAGGCTTGCCAAGTTGTCTATTAGAATGTTTAGAGCCCTCAGCTAAACCAACAAAATTAATAACGGTTAGCGGCGTTTTTTCATAGGCAAGTTTGACAATAATATCACCTTGATTGGTGTGTAAATTAGCGTACAAACCGTCATCTAGTTGTGCTTGAGATTGTAGCGATAAAAATAAGGTGAAAAATAAGGCTAGAATTCGCATAATTACCCCTAAAAAGAAAACTGATATGTTACCAAAGTTGCGACTTGCAATCAGTTAAAATACCCCACATATAGATAACAATGTTATCGAT
>CAZKWW010000117.1:0-3314 GCA_964556635.1 uncultured Candidatus Ruthturnera sp. | reverse complement strand
GTGTTAGTCAGCTACGATATGCTTGGGATTAACACTCAACGTCTACCTAAGTTTGTTAAAAATTTTCTTAAAGACAATAGCAACATTCAGTGCGCTGTTAAGGCTTTTATCGGTGAGGTAAAAACGAATAAGTTTCCAGACGATCAACACAGTTACTAGATTGTATAGTTTTTTAAAATTATACAAATTTCTTAAAAATAAAAAATGATGCAAGTTTTTAGTACAATTACAGCATTGCAAGCCACACTTAATGATTGGCGAGATAAAGGTAATAAAATTGCTTTTGTGCCGACTATGGGTGGTTTGCATGCAGGGCATTTGGCATTGGTAGAGCTTGCTAAGCAAAAGGCGGATAAGGTTGTAGTCAGTGTATTTGTCAATCCAACACAGTTTGGTGAGAATGAAGATTTTGATCAATACCCTAATACACTTGATCAAGATACTGCCTTGCTAGAGCAACATCAAGTTGATGGCGTATTCACGCCAAGTGTTGATCAGATTTATCCTCAAGGTTTGGACAGTGATATTAAAGTTGCAGAGTTAGGCGATATTTTGTGTGGTGATTCTCGCCCAGGGCATTTTGATGGGGTGGTGCAGGTGGTACATCGTTTGTTTGATATTGTAGAGCCAGATGTGGCGATATTTGGGCAAAAAGATTACCAGCAACTGTTGATTGTGACACAAATGGCCCATCAATATTTTCCAGCGATTAAGGTGTTGTCACAATCAACTGTTAGAGAAAAAGATGGCTTGGCTATGAGTACGCGTAATCAGTATTTATCGACAAGTGAGCGAAAAGTAGCGCCCAATTTATATAAAAACTTGCTTCAGATCAAGGAAAAAATCCAAGAAAAACAGAAAATTGATGCTGTTATTAAAACAGTAGAAAAACAAATACAGCAAGACTTTAAAGTAGATTACTTAGAGGTACTAGATGCAAATACCCTTAGGCAAATCACTGATAATACAAGTAAAATTGCGATATTATGCGCAGTCTTTTTAGGGTCAACTCGATTGATCGATAATATATTTTTTAATAAAGGATAACCATGTTTAATATTACAGACGAAGCCCAAGCCTATGTTGCTGAATTATTTGCTCAACAAGGTGAAGAAGATTTAGGCTTAAAAGTCGATATCGAAAAAGCCGGCACACCAGCTGCTGCCGTTACTTTTAATTTTTGCTATTCTAAAGATTTGGGCAAAACTTATTTTAAATTTGGATACGAAGGTTTTAATGCATTTATTGATGAGAGTAATTTTGATTATTTGAAAGATTCTGAGGTGGCTTTAAAAGAAGAAGGTTCTAGTAAAAAACTAACCATTACAGCACCAAACGCCAAAGGTGAAGCGCCAAAAGAAGACGCACCTTTAGCAGAGAAAATTACCTACACGATTGCAGCCGAAGTTAACCCACAGTTGGCTTCCCATGGCGGCTTTGTTGAGCTAGTAGAGATTACAGATGAGAAGGATGTGGTACTTAATTTTGGCGGTGGTTGTCAAGGTTGTTCCTCAGTCAAGGTGACACTTAAGAACGGCGTAGAAGCACAACTTAAGTCGATCTATCCTGAAATTAGAAACGTGCTAGACGTTACAGACCACTCACAAAAAGAAAACGCCTATATGTAATTTTTCTTGGCTTATGGTATAACTTTGCCATGATAACAACAATACAAGCTAGCGCGCAAGAGCGTAGAAGTGCAAAAGCACCACACGAACTTTTTACAATCAACACAGTGATTGTTCATTTGTTCTTTTCACTCGGAATGATTAAGCTGTTTAACCTGCCAATGAGTTGGGCAATTGGCGCCTCTATTGCGATTTCCTTGTGCATTATTGTCTATACTTTTTTTCGCACCAAAAAATCCAAGAAAAATGATCCGCATTTGGTGTATTTGCACTGGCAACTTTCATTGGGTCGTTACAAGCTTTTGGTTGGCGCTTATGTGTTTTATTTTATAGTGACTTCGCTGTCTATGGTGATTGGTACAGACGCACCTGCAAGTATGGATGGCAGTAATATTATGGATTCTATTTTAGATCTTCTAGGTGTGGTACCATTATTTTTTGCTGTGTTGGTTTCAGTGGTTTTGGGCTCTGGCTCTATGTTTAATGCAGGCCGTGGTGAGATTGATCAAGCATTTATGCAAAAACACCCTCAATGAATGAATTTGAACTGATTGAGCGTTATTTCAATTGGGTCAGCTATCATTCAGTTGATTTAAGTGTTGGTGATGATTGTGCTATTATTGATATCAATCCTAATGCGCAAATAGTCACCAGTGTTGACACGCTAATTGAAGGGGTGCATTTTTCTCAAAACACCCGTGCTGCTGATATTGCTTATAAGGCATTAGCCGTCAATCTAAGTGATTTGGCAGCGATGGGCGCCACACCAAAATATTTTACTTTGGCATTAACACTGCCTGAATTAAATGAGCCGTGGTTAAGTGAGTTTTCTGAGTCTTTAAAACACTTGGCAGAAGAATACCAAATTGATTTAATTGGTGGTGACACCACCAAAGGTGCTTTGAGTATTACTGTTAATATCATCGGTGAAGTAGAAGTAGGTAAGGCGTTATTACGCTCAGGCGCACAAGTTGATGATTTGATTTATGTTTCTAATACCATAGGCGATGCTGCTTATGCTTGGCAGCAGATCGGGCAAGGCAACAAGCCCTCAGATTTTTATTTAAATCGACTGAATAGACCAAAGCCTAATGTTGAATTGGCGCAACAATTAGTAGGTGTGGCTAATGCTTGTATTGATATTTCAGATGGTTTAGAGCAAGACTTATCACACATCTTAAGCCGTTCCAAGGTGGGCGCAAATATTGATATAGGGGCCATTCCACTTAGTGATGAAGTTGCGACTTATATTGATACCACACAAGATTGGTGTATTGCGCTAGCAGGCGGTGATGATTATGAATTATGCTTTAGCGTATCAAAAGAAAAAATTAATAAAGTTACATTAATTGAAAAAGAACTGGGCATAACACTCACCAACATTGGTGTTATTACAAAGAGCCAAGGTTTGAAAATTCAGGGCTTAGATGGGGCTTGTCAATCCTACCAACATTTCTAGATTTTTAAATATTTATTATTGAAATTTCGAGTATTTTTTCTTAGTATTAGATTTTCAAGTATTTATTTTTACTACAAGGCAAATATTTAGAATGCGAAGGAGCATAGTAAATCTATGTGACTAAGTATTATGAATATTTAACGTAGTAGCAAGAATAAAGACGCAGAAAATCAGACTTCTTTACGTTCTGCGATGGTCTTGCAGTCTATACACTCATCAGCCGTAGG
>CAZKWW010000116.1:0-3335 GCA_964556635.1 uncultured Candidatus Ruthturnera sp. | reverse complement strand
CAAACGGATTCTTTGTGTCAATAATCAAGCTTTGCAAGCTTCTGAACAACATAAAGGCGATACTGCCTGCTAAGATTGGCGAAACAACCCAACTCATGGCAATATTACCCACTTTACCCCAAGCAACGGCATCAATGCCAACACCTACTGCGCCAAAACCCACGATTGCACCCACAATAGAGTGTGTGGTTGATACTGGCCAGCCTAGGCTAGAGGCAATCATTAGCCATGTTCCTGCTGCTAAAAGCGACGCCAACATGCCATAAACCAAAAGATGTGGGCTGTCTGTGAAAAGCGCCGCATCCAAGATACCCTTACGAATCGTCGCTGTCACTTCACCGCCAGCCAAAATAGCGCCAGCAAATTCAAAGATAACCGCAATAATAATCGCCTGTTTGATGGTGATTGCACCTGAACCTACCGAGGTGCCCATGGCGTTGGCAACATCGTTTGCACCCACACCCCAAGCCATAAATAGACCAAAGATAACCGCCAATACAATAAAGACACTAACAGAATAACCAAAAAAATCAAAATAGCCAGAAGCAATAATATCCATATCAGCTTCCTATTTAGCTAATAACACTTCTAGTCGGGAGCCGACTTTTTGAGCAGCGTCTGCCAACTCACCTAACCACTCAACAGCGCGATAGTAAAACATCACGTCCACTGGTGGAAGGCTTTCTTCTAATGGGAATAACTTGGCACGAATTTCGTGCTGGATCTTATCTGACTCACTTTCAAGATCGTTAATATCTGAAATAATTGAACCAACCACTTTTCGCTCACGAGAACCGAAAGCTGTTTCTAACAATTCATCTAGCTCATTAACAGCTTTAAGTGCTGTTGCTGAAGTCTGGATACAAACATTGGTCAACTCGATAATGTCATCAAAAATCTCATTCGGCAACGTCATCTTACGGTTAATCATTAGGCCTGAAACATCTTTGGTAATGTTGGCAATAGAGTCTTGAATAAGTAATAAATCTAATAAATCACGACGTGAAAATGGCATCATAAAAGTTGATGGTAAACTCAGGCGTAATTTCTTTTTAAGCGTATCGGCTTCACCTTCTTTGGTGCCAATATCACTTCTAATCTGTTCGGCTTGATCCCAATTTTGGGCATGAATGGCGATCATAAAGCCTTTAAGTTCTGCAATGCACGAATGCACACTAGTCATGTGTTGTTGTAATGGGCTAATTGGTGATTTACCAAATAGGCCGTCAATAATACTTTTTGCCATCTTCTTTTCCTCTTTTTTATTATTTTATTTTTTCTATAGTCTTCAAGTGCGAATTTTCTATAAAAAAAACTAACTGTCAAGGGGTTTTTTAATATTTTTTTTAGGTGTCAAATCACCCTCATCTTCATCAAATAAAATGCGTTGCCCTTCCCCCTCTAAATCATCATACTGACCACTCTTAACCCCCATTATTAATAGAGTTACCAGCACAACGCCGACAAAAATCATGCTTGGGATTAGCCAATAAATTACATCCATTTTTTATACATAAAAATCAACATATTCATACTTTAACACAATTTATTTTTAACGATTGGTACAAGTTTTTCACGAATTTCACTAAAAGTTTGCAAAAAAGCGTCAAATTCTTGACCATCTGGATCATCAAAACCAACATGAATAACTTCAGTCTTTCCCGGAAAAACTGGGCATGTTTCTTGTGCGTTACCGCAAACTGTCACCACCAGATCAAACTCAGTGTCCATGACAGCCTCAATAACTTTTGAATGATATTCGTCACGCCACATCTGATTTTGCTCTAATACTTTCTTGGCATTTGGGTTAACCCGGCCACTGGCTGCTACACCTGAAGAGTATGCTTCAATACAATCTGTTAAATTATGATTTAACAACGCCTCTGCAATAATTGAACGGCAGCTATTGCCTGTGCATAAAATAAGTACTTTTTTCATTATTTACGCCTCACACTCGCTAGGGTGTTTGCATTTAATCAATTTAACAAACACCAATGAAGCCAAAACTGCGCCTAATATAGTCGCCACAATATAAAGCCATAAATGATCAAAATTTCCACTTGCCAGTGCTGGCCCAATCGAACGTGCAGGGTTCATGCTAGCGCCGGTAATAGGCCCGGCAAACATAGCCTCCAAACCCACAGTAAAGCCAATGGCAATACCAGCAAAATCTTTAATCGCCTTACCATGCACAGCTGATGCGCTAATGACCAACATTAAGATAAACGTTAAAATTAACTCAAAGCCAAAAGATTGCATCTCAGATCCGTGTGGTAATGTTGCACCTAGATAAGCCACTTGCTCCATTGAGGTGATGTCTTCTAGTAATAAAAAATACAAACTATAACTGGCTAAAATCGCACCTAAAACTTGTGCAATGACATAAGGCGCAACTCTGACTTTGTCGAACTCGCCCATCACCCAAAAAGCAATGGTAACGGCAGGATTAAAATGTGCACCTGATATGTGTGCAAAACTATATATTAGTGCAACAATCACAAAACCAAACGTAATAGCAATGCCTGTATGCCCAGGCTCACCTGTTAATGCGCCAATTGCCATCGCACCAGTGCCAGCAAAGACCAAAATGTAAGTGCCTAAAAACTCTGCAACTAGATTTTTTCTCACAACTTTATGTTTTGTTTTTCATCAAATTTTACCTTAACTCGATTTAAAACCGTCAATGATGCAATTGTCATCATCACACCAATAATAGTAGTTAATTCTAAGGATTCACCCAGCATAACCATACTTAGGCCAATCGCAAAAAATGGCACCAAGAAAGTAAACACGCTGCCTTTATTCGACCCAAGCTTTTGAATACCTAAAAAATAAACTGTGGTTGCAAACGTAGTAGAGCCCACTGCCAAAAACACAAATCCAAGCCAGAAAGTTTGATCCATAGAAAAAATAGAGCCACTAGTCGGATCAAAAAATACCGCCCAATCAATCAATGTTGCAAATAGGTAAATATAAAAACTCAACACCACCGGATGAATTGACTTTGTATAAGCCGTAGCAATTGACATCAATGCCCAACATAGCGCTGCCCAAAATAAATATACGTTTGACACATTAAAGATTTGTTCTATTTCAAAAGTCCAAACTTTAATCATGGTAAATACGCCTGCCACACCTAATGCCAAAGCTAGCCAGTCTTTTATTTCTGGTTTTTTCTGTCGGCTTAATAACATTAATATATAAACAATAATTGGCATTAATGTCGTCACCAATGCGCCAGCAATCCCTGCTTCACCGTACTTTGTACCTAGGAAAAACAACTTAGTATAAAAAATCAAAAATACGCCAGTAATGATGGCTAGCACCAAATTTTT
>CAZKWW010000115.1:0-3357 GCA_964556635.1 uncultured Candidatus Ruthturnera sp. | reverse complement strand
AAGCGTGCTAAGTTGGTTGAAAAATACCGTACCAAGCGCCTTGAGTTAAAGAAAATTATTAAAAGTGTACACTCTTCTGATGAAGAGCGTTTTCAAGCAACGATTAAGTTGCAAGCACTACCACGTGATGCATCACCTACCCGTCAACGTAGTCGTTGTGGTTTAACAGGTCGTCCACATGGTGTTTATCGCAAGTTTGGTCTAGCGAGAACAAAATTAAGAGAGCGCACCATGAATGGTGAAGTGCCAGGTTTATCTAAAGCAAGTTGGTAGGGAGAAAATAGTATGAGTATGTCTGATCCAATTGCTGATATGTTAACTCGCATTCGTAATGCGCACATGGTTGATAAAAAAGAAGTCAACATTCCAGCATCAAATTTAAAATCTGCCATCGCTAGCGTGATGCAGCAAGAAGGTTACATTGAATCGTTTAGTGTTGATGGCGAAGCCGCAACTAAAACTTTAACGATCAAATTAAAATATTACGACGACAAGCCGGTAATCGATTCTCTAGAAAGAATTTCTAAGCCAAGTTTGCGTGTTTATGTAAAGAGTACTGAAATGCCAAGCGTTATGAATGGCCTAGGTATCGTGATTGTTTCAACACCTAAAGGTGTAATGACTGGTCAAAACGCAGCGGCTGAAAATGTTGGCGGTGAAGTTTTGTGCAGCGTTTCTTAATTAGGGAGTTATAAGATGTCTAGAATTGCAAAAGCACCTATCGAAATCCCAGCTGGCGTTGAGGTATCTATTAATGGTGCAACAATGTCTGCTAAAGGTAAATTAGGCCAAATGCAGATGGATCTACATCCATCAGTTACAGTGGCTAATACAGAAAATGTACTAACCTTTGATATTGCTAAAGTTGATAAAAAAGATGAAAAGAAAGCATGGGCACAAGCAGGTACTGCAAGAGCCAATACTGCTAACTTGATTCAAGGTGTATCAGAAGGTTGGGAAAAGAAATTAACGTTAATCGGTGTTGGTTACCGTGCGAAAGCAATGGGTAAAGTACTAGATTTAACGCTAGGTTTTTCACACCCAGTTAAGTACGATCTACCAGAAGGTATTACGGCTGAAACGCCTTCACAAACAGAAATTATTGTGAAAGGTATGGACAAGCAAAAAGTAGGGCAAGCAGCTGCTGAAATTAGAGCTTATCGTCCGCCAGAGCCTTACAAAGGTAAAGGTGTTCGCTACGTGGACGAATACGTGGTTCGTAAAGAAGCTAAGAAGAAATAATAAAAGGTATTAAGATATGAAATTGTCTAAAAAACAAGCTCGCTTAAGAAGAGCAACTAAATTTAGAGCAAAGAATGCTGAGAAAGGTGTAGAGCGTTTGTCTGTGCACAAGACTTCACAACATATTTACGCTCAAATCATTAGTGGTTGTGGCACAAAAACATTAGCGTCAGCATCAACTTTAACCGTTAAAGTTAAGAATGGCGGCAATGTTGAAGCAGCAACTAAAATTGGTACTGAAATTGCCAAAGCAGCGAAAAAAGCAAAAGTAACAAAAGTTGCATTTGATCGTTCTGGTTTTAAATACCATGGTCGCGTAAAGGCATTAGCAGATGCAGCACGTGATGGCGGTTTAGACTTTTAAAAAAAAATATAAAAATAGGCGACAATAATGGCTGAATATAACAAAAAAAATAATAACGACGATAACGAGTACATTGAAAAACTGGTTAACATTCGTCGCGTTGTCAAAGTAGTGAAAGGTGGTCGTATTTTTGGCTTCTCAGCACTGGTTGTTGTTGGCGATGGTAACGGTAAAGTTGGTTACGGCACGGGTAAAGCACGTGAAGTACCTGCTGCAATCCAAAAAGCCATGGACAAAGCAAAGAAAGCAATGAAAAATGTACCTTTGAAAGACGGCACACTTTATTACCCGATTACTTCTAACGTTGGTGCTGCTAAAGTTTACATGCAACCTGCATCAGAAGGTACTGGTGTTATTGCCGGTGGCCCAATGCGTAGTGTATTAGAGGCAGTTGGTGTTCACAATATCTTAGCAAAATGCAATGGCACACGTAACCCGATTAGTGTTGTACGTGCTACTATTGAAGGTCTAACATCAATGTCATCTCCACAGTCAGTTGCTGCTAAGCGTGGCAAAACTGTTGAGCAAATTACTGGAGAAGCGTAATGGCTGAAGAAAAGAAAGTAGCAAAAAAAGCAGCACCGAAAAAAGCAGCTGCTAAAAAGCCGGTAGCGAAAAAAGCCCCTGCAAAAGCAGCCGCTAAAAAAGCGCCAGCTAAAAAAACAGTCGCTGCTAAAAAGGCACCTGCTAAGGCGGCAGCCACTAAAAAACCTGCAGCAAAAGTAGCCGCTAAAAAACCAGCAGCTAAAAAAGCACCTGCAAAAGCAGCCGCTAAGAAAAACACAGTTAGCGTGACATTGGTTAAAAGTTTTTACGGTCGTCTTCCAGCGCACCGTGCAACAGTGACAGGGTTAGGTTTAAAGAGAATCAATCACACAGTTGTGCTACAAGACACACCTGAAGTGAGAGGCATGATCAATAAAGTATCTTACTTACTTAAGGTAGAAGGTTAGAAATTATGAGTACTATGCAATTAAATACATTATCACCAGCAGAAGGTGAAAAGAAATTAAGAAAGCGTGTTGGCCGTGGTATCGGTAGCGGTTTTGGTAAAACTTGTGGCCGTGGTCATAAGGGTCAAAAATCTCGTTCAGGCGGTTTTACTAAAGTTGGTTTTGAAGGTGGTCAAATGCCCCTACAACGTCGTTTGCCTAAAGTAGGTTTCTCATCAAGAGTATCTATCGTTACTTCGCAAGTGACTTTGTCAGAGATCAACAATCTAGAAGAAAAAGAAGTCACAGTTGATGTATTAAAGCAGCACAACTTAGTGACTAAAAATATTAAGCGCGTTAAAGTAATGCTTTCTGGTGAGATCACTAGAGCAGTTACATTAACGGGTATTAAAGCAACCAAAGGTGCAAAAGCAGCGATTGAAGCAGCCAAGGGCTCAGTCAACGAGTAATTCTATGAGTCAACCACCCCTAGGCCTTTCACAAGATTTAATGAGACGCATCCTTTTTTTATTGGGTGCGTTAGTCGTTTTTAGGCTTGGTACACATATTACGATTCCATTTATTTCGCCAACTGCGTTGGCATCACTCGTGCAAGATCAACAAGGTACGATTTTGGATATGTTTAACATGTTCTCAGGTGGTGCATTAGAACGCTTATCTATCTTTACACTGGGTATCATGCCTTACATTTCAGCGTCGATTATTATTCAGTTAATGACAGCAGTTGTGCCAAAGCTAGAACAACTTAAAAAAGAAGGTGAAACAGGTAAGCGTAAAATTACACAATACACCCGATTG
>CAZKWW010000114.1:1601-3374 GCA_964556635.1 uncultured Candidatus Ruthturnera sp. | reverse complement strand
GACAACCGTGGCAAGGTAAACCCCACTTGGAGCAAGCTCAAATAGGCTACCATTGGTGCGGCTCGCACAAGGTAGCGGGTAGAGTGCTAAAGCGTCTTGGCAACAATGCGCGTAGATGAATGACTGTCTATTACAGAACCCGGCTTATAGACCAACTTCTCTTTTTTTACGGCGTCTTTTACTTTTCTGCCGTGTTATTTTCTATGTTCATTCAGTCATGTGGTTTATCCACATTCCCTCGATCACATTGAAAATGCCTTGCATAAAGGCAAAATACTTGTAAAAAGTGAATTATTAAGACTTTTGTCTATTTTGTTGTAGAATAGAGCCATGAAAAGAAATATGCAAATATTTATTATGAGTTTTTTGGTTTTATCAGCTAATGTATTTGCTGATAAAGAAATCTTGTATTCTGATAAGAATATTACTATTTACACGGATAACACAATCGTACAAACAGGAAAAAATATTGTACCAGTATTTAAACCTTCAAGCACTTGGGTGGAAGAGGATTTTTTTACTCAACAAGAAAAATACTGTGAAGTTGATTCCAAGTATGTTGATAAGCTTAAGAAAGGCTTAAAAACTAAAACACAACAATAAATTTATTTTATTTGTGCAAGCACTGCACGGTCATTACTATCGTAATCTTTAAAGGTTTTAATATTGGTAAAGTTTTCTTCTAATAATTCAACAATTCTATCTTGTTGATTAAAGCCATGTTCAAGTAGTAAATAGCCATCTTTATTAATATGATCGGGCGCATTATTAATAATAATACGAATATCGTCTAAGCCATCTATTCCAGATACCAATGCTGTTTGTGGCTCGTAGGTTAAGTCCTTTAAATAATCATCATTTTCTTCAATATAAGGTGGATTAGAAATAACAAGATCGAAGGTTTGGTTGGGTACAGCGTCAAACCAACTGCCTTGAGAAAAGTTAATATGAGTTGTTGCATTAGTCATGGCTACATCTAATGCCGCTTGAGAAAAATCGGTTGCACTTACTTTCCAATATGGGTTTTTATCAGCCAGAGTAATGGCAATAACACCACTACCAGTACCCATATCTAATAGATGACAAGGTTCTTCCTTGTCAGGGAATAGGTTTAAGGCAATGTCAATGAGTAGTTCGGTTTCTGGTCTAGGAATTAGGGTGTCGGTAGTGACTTTAAAATCAAGATGATAAAAACCTTTGTTGCCACTAAGATAGGCAAAAGGCACACCTTGCTCGCGTTGTTGAATAAAGTTTGAGAGTCGCTGCTGCTGCTTATTGCTTAAAGCGTAATCGCTTTGTGAATAAAGTTCAGTATTAGATTTTTCCAGCACCAAAGACAAAAGTGGCGCGATATCAATCACGCCACTTTTAAGGTAATCGTTAACAGTGTTCAAGACTTACAAATTAACCGTTGTTAATCCTAAAGATTTCCAAGAATTCATACCGCCACGGTAGTATTTAAGTTTTGCAGCAGGGTAGCCGTACTTAAGTAAGGCATTAATTGCCGCTGGTGTTTGACCACACCAAACACCATTACAATACATTATTAAAGTTTTAGCGTACGAAAAGTCATACACATCGTCTACTTGAACACCGAGTTGATCTTCCATGATCTCTAGCGCTTTTTCTTTGTTTTTGAATTTTGTATAAGGAATATTAACCGCCGTTGGAATGCCGCCTGAAATCACTGGCCAATTAGGCGTGCGTGTGTCAATCACTAAAATTGTGTCGTCACCAGCTACCGTTCCAACAACCTCCGGTAACTCGGCATTG
>CAZKWW010000114.1:0-1591 GCA_964556635.1 uncultured Candidatus Ruthturnera sp. | reverse complement strand
ATCAAGCTCGCCAATGGTTTCAACTGCATGCGGCGCAAATGGATACATTGCTTGAATTTTCCCACGAGAAGTTTTTACATAAAAACTTGAAATTTCATTATTTCGATCTTGATCTCTTTGTAATTTAATAATTTCATTATTATGAATAACGTCAATAGACACTACACCCGGCGAAATAAATACCTCTTTAGTTACTTCGCCTTCAGCATTAGCACCTAATGCTAGCAAACTGGCAAATAATACGATTAGTTTTTTCATTTTTTCCCCTCTATTTTATGAATGGTTGGCAATAGCCACCGTTGATTTTTTAGTTTCAGCAGTTTTTAAGTCAATCAGGTTTTTAACTGCAACAATTAACCCCAAACCAATAAATGCCCCTGGCGGCAAAATTGCTAATAACGTGCCCTGATAATCTTCAAACACTGTGATGCTCAGTGTATCACCTAAGCTGCCGAGTAGCAAGTTAGATTGTTCGAACAAAGTACCAGAGCCGATGAGCTCTCGCATTGCGCCGAGTATCACCAACACCACTGAAAAACCAATACCCATCATTAGTCCATCGAGTGCTGATTTTCCCCAAGTGTTTTTACTGGCAAAAGCCTCAGCCCTGCCTAGAATTGCACAGTTGGTTACGATTAAAGGTACAAAGATGCCCAATATCAAATACAAATCATAAAAATACGATTGCATTGCCAGCTCAACAATCGTCACAAAAGAGGCGATTAGTAACACAAAGATAGGAATACGAACCTCTTTTGAAATGTGGTGACGAAAGAGAGAAATCGTTGTGTTCGAGGCGATCAAAACAAAAGTTGTGGCCAAACCAAGCGCAATAGAATTAACCACATTATTGGTAACCGCTAGAAGCGGGCACAGGCCTAATAATGCAACCAAAGCCTGGTTATTATTCCACAAGCCATTTTTTGCAATTTTGATGTAATCATCCATAGAGCCTGATTATATCAATCTCTATAGATGATTGGGGCTTTGTCTACTTAAGAAAAAACAATCTCATCGTTAGCAACATCTGCGTTAATAGTAGATCCTGGTAAAAACTCTCCAGATAAAATTTTCTGTGATAGTGGATTTTCCAGTAATTGCTGAATTGTTCTTTTCAGTGGTCGCGCACCAAACACTGGGTCATAGCCTCTATCTACAATCATAGTCATAGCTTCATCACTAAGTGTTAGTTTAAGATCAAGATCAGACAAACGCGATTGAAGAATTTCAATTTGTAGTTGTGCAATACCTTTGATTTGATCTTTTTCAAGGTTGTTAAAAGTCACAATCTCATCAATACGATTCACAAATTCAGGTCTGAAATGTTCACCGACTAGCTTGGATAACTCAGCAGACATATCTTTATCTGGGTTCTCTTGAATAAGATTCGAACCTAGATTTGAAGTCATGACAATCACGGTATTTTTAAAGTCAACTGTACGACCTTGACCATCAGTTAGACGACCATCATCAAGCACTTGCAGAAGGATATTAAACACATCTGGGTGAGCTTTCTCAACTTCATCTAAAAGCACAATTGAATACGGTTTACGACGCACAGCTTCTGTAAGAACACCACCTTGTTCATAAC
>CAZKWW010000113.1:0-3407 GCA_964556635.1 uncultured Candidatus Ruthturnera sp. | reverse complement strand
AAGCGAATGGAGTTCTTCAATTTGCATATTTGATACTTCTTTATAAGCAGAAACACTGCCATACGACATCACTTCTGCATCTGATTTGACCACACCTAGCAGCACTAAATCACTGTCCATTGCTACCACTTGCGCTGATGAATAAACCTTATTAGCCACAATCTTAGGTGCTTGATAAACCTTATCTTGATGCGGGTTAGGCGGCTCGTCATTGGTGATTTTTTTAGGGGTTTTTGGCTTGCTCGGTGTGAGCGATTTACCAAACACTGCCAAGCCTGAAAATTTGGCAAAATCAATCAACTCTTGTTTGCGCGAACGAATACCCACTGCTACCATGTCATTTTGAGTTAGGATTTCTATTAATACGGCTAGCTCATTAGCCTGAAAATGTTTGTTTTCAATTTCAAGAATTACTGGCGCATGCTGGAATTGTTTTTTATTATTGTTGGCTAAATCAGCAATCTCAGTCAGCAAATCATCGATGTTGTTGGTCAACACTCTAAGCGTATAAAGCGCTTCAGTTTGAGTTTTTACTTCGATTAAATTTGCCTTTTTCATCGGTTTAATTCTTCCAGCTTTGTGTGCAATCTAGAAAATGCCAAACACGCTTCATGCCAGTGTCACCACTCAACATTAACTCTAAAGGTGCTTTGTGTTTAAATTTTTTAACTGGTCGTTTAAGCCAAATAGCAGCATACTCACGATTGGTTGGATAAGTTGTGCCCAAAGACTCATGAATACCTAAAATTATCTCGCTACGGTTAATAGAGACTTGATCAAAATCAAAAGACTTATCTCCCCTTCTGTACAAATACAAATGTCTAGCTTTGATTGATGCTGGCAAACCTAGTAATGTGATTTGATCTTGGTCGGCTAATTTCCACTGCTCCATCACTTGGGTCAGCTTAAAAGTTAGCTTGTTTTTTTGGTCATCCGTAATGCTATCAAGATCTACCATTAGTTCACCCTAAAATGAAATAAGATCTCGCGATCGAATACACTCTTATCTGGTGCAGGCGGTAATGGTGAAGCTTTGTACACTGCACGTTCAATCGCATCTTTAAAAGATTTCGACTTAGTGCTATTATCAACAATACAAGACTGCATGTTTACACTTTGCACGTTACCATCAACATCTTGTAAGATATGAACATCACAACTCCAATGGTCTTTTGCGCCTTGGTAACGCCATTGATTATGGACTCTAGAGGCGATTTGATTAATGTAATTCACCTTAAGTTCATTTAGAATATCCTCTTGGGCGATTTCTCTATCTTGATCTTCTTCGGCTTGTATCTCTTTGGTTAAGGCGCGTTTTGACTGTTCTTTTTTAAACTTCTTTTTTTCAGCTTTACGTTGTTTCTCAATCTCTTGTTTTTTCTTTTCAGCCAATTTGGCTTTTTTCTCAGCTTCTAAGCGCTTCTTCTCTGCCAATTCTTTGGCTTTTTTCTCTTTTTTAGTTTTGGCTTTAAGCTGGTTAATCTTTCTTTGCTTTTGATAACGCTGATCTTCTAATACTCTTAGACGTTTTTCTTCACGTTGAATTTTTAACGCTTTCTTTTTTTGAATATCAATCAAGCGTTGCTTTTCTTTTTTGATTTCAGTTAAATCGATAGTAACTGCTTTAGGGATTGCTTTTGAAGCGGCTTTTTTAGGCTGCTCTTTTGGAATCTCCCAGCGCTGTACATTAGAAAAAATTAGCCCAATTAATAAAATAAGGTGCAGCACAACCGCCACCCAAAAAGCAATTGGATGACTTTTAGCGATTGCAGGGAGTTTAATTTTTTTAATAAAATCTATATTCATACTTACTTAGCATCTGGCGATTCAGTCACAATGCCAACT
The DNA here is from genome assembly GCA_964556635.1 of uncultured Candidatus Ruthturnera sp. Taxonomy (GTDB): domain Bacteria; phylum Pseudomonadota; class Gammaproteobacteria; order PS1; family Pseudothioglobaceae; genus Thioglobus_C. The sequence continues at coordinate 1,562 of CAZKWW010000113.1, read as the reverse complement.
TTATCAACGCCATTTTTTTGCAAGAAAGACATTAGCGCAATCACTGAACCATAGGCTACTTCTCGATCGCCCCGAACAAAAACTTTCATTTGTGGAAAGGCTTGCAATCTGGCTTGTACACGTGCGGCAATCCTACCTAGAGGAAGTCGCTCACCTGAGCTTACTTCAGCGCCCTCGTCAGCCATTGAGTTAATGAAATATTCACCTGCTCGATTAATGGTAATAATGGTGGGCTGTTGCTCGGTAAAGTCGATCATTTGTGCTTCTGCAGCAGGCAAATCAACATCAATGCCTTGTTCGATAATCGGCGTGGTCATCATAAAGATCACTAAGAGCACTAACATAACATCAATATAAGGCACAATATTGATTTGCGCATCAATATTTGGTCTAGCACGCTTTGGTAATTCAATCATGCTAATTACTGCTGTCTTTGGAAGATAACAAACAACTCTTCAATAAAAGCAGTATATTTGTTGCCAATAGCCTCAACTTGAGAAACTAAACGATTGTAAGCAATGGTAGCTGGAATCGCTGCAAACAAACCAAAAGCTGTTGCAATTAAGGCTTCGGCAATACCAGGTGCGACAATCGCGATGGTGGCTTGCTTAACAGAGGCTAAACCAATAAATGAATGCATAATCCCCCATACAGTACCAAATAAGCCAATATATGGGCTTGATGAGGCGATCATTGCCAGCACACTCAAACCGCCATCTAGGCGATCAATCTCGTCATTGGCTGTGGTATTCATTGAACGATAGGCACGCTCAGAATTCATCACCAATGCTTGATTCGAAGTAGATTTTGAATGAGTAAACTCACCGTAGCCTGAGCCAAAAATATGCTCCATTGGTGTGCGTTGGGATACGATTTCAGGAATTTGAGCATGCAGCTTGTCTAAATCTGTATCAGCTAAAAAATTATGATGGAAAGTTTTAATGTCACTTTTCGCATCCATCAAAGTTTTCTTTTTCGATAGGATAATTGTCCAAGAATAGACACTCATTAACACCAAGATAAACATAACCACTTGTACTACAAAACCAGCACTAAGAATTAGGCTAAAAATACTCAAACTGTTATCCATTTATTTTCTCCAAAATGATTGGCGGAATACCGCAAGGTTTAAAACTATCGGCATGTAAACACGCCACGGTTATTTGTGCTTCAAATAATACCTTATTTTGCTTTGAAGGCATTATTTTCTGTGAAAAAATCAAGCTTGCTCGGCCAACTTTTTTGATTGAAGTTTGCACATTTAATAAATCATTAAATTTGGCTGGTGAATGGTAATTGGCATTGATTGATCTGACTGCGAAAATAATGTTGTGTGTTTCAATCAAGTCATCTTGTTCAAAACCTAACTCTCGAAGGTACTCACTACGCCCTCTTTCGATAAATTTTAGATAATTAGCATAATAAACAACACCGCCACTGTCTGTATCTTCGTAATAAACTCGAACCTCTAAATTACTCATTAAATAAGTCTTTTTCTTGGTTGGGATTTGTCAGCCCCAGGTGTGAATAAGCAAGATTGGTTGCGCTTCTGCCTCGTGGTG
>CAZKWW010000112.1:0-3451 GCA_964556635.1 uncultured Candidatus Ruthturnera sp. | reverse complement strand
AAACATGATCAAACACAAACTCGCCATAGTTATTATATTTTTCATACAAAATCGCAGCGCCGATTAATTGCCCATTTTCACTCACAATCACATGTCTAGGAATCCAGCCGAACTTCTCGCCAACGCAGTTAAATTCTTCAAGTGCGTTTAAGAATTCATGTTTGCAAAAAGGGTTGTTATCGGGAATGAGTGCATTCCACTGCGCGAGATCAATATCACTTATTTGATCAACAATTCGAACCTTCATTTAAGCGTCAATTAGTTGTAAATAATTATGATAGCGCAGCGTATGAATAACACCTTCTTCTACAGCAGCTTTGATGGCGCATTTGGGTTCGTTAATATGGGCGCAATTGCGAAATTTACACTGACCAATAAACGGCTTAAATTCTCTAAATCCGCTTAAGATTTCTTTATCAGTAAGCTCGTCTAGTTGAAACTCACGAATACCCGGAGAATCAATCAAATCACCACCTGAGGGGATGTGGTATAACGTGGTATTGGTGGTGGTGTGCTTGCCAAGTTTGCTTTTGGCAGATATCTCATTCACACGTAAATTAAGATCAGGAATCAGCTCATTAATTAAGGACGATTTACCCACACCAGATTGCCCTAAAAAGATATGCGTTTTATCATTAAGTAAGGCTTTCATTTCAGAAATATTAGTTTGTTCTTTCACACTCAAATAATGTATTGAATAACCGGCCGATTCGTACATAGAAAAGTCACGTTTAACTTTATCAATATCAGTACTAAGTTCAATTTTATTCACCACGATATTAATCGGCAACCCTGCGTTTTCAGCCACCACCAAATAACGATCAATGAGTTCAAATTGGTAGTGTGGCTCGATAGCAACCACCAGCCAAAGTTCGTCAATATTAGCAGCAATAAGTTTTTGCGAACGACTAAGCTGATTATCGCGCTCAAGTAGGGCGGTGACTACGCCTTCGTCATTACTAATGGTTTGGAAAATAACTTGATCACCCGCCACAGAAAGCTCGATATTCCGTCTACCTGTGCATTGGTAAAGTTTGCCTGATTCAGTCTCAACCAACAAGCGTTGGCCATAACGAGTAATCACTAAGCCTGTTTGTGCTTTCACTGTATCGTCTAGTAATTCTTCAGAACTATCAGAAGCTTTGTTTGCTCTGGCGATACGCTCAGCTTGGATTTTTTCAATGCGCCATTTTTGGCGCCGTGTTAAACTCAATTATTTGTTAAATTTGTAATATTTATCGTTAAGGTAATCCACCACCGATGCTTCTTCGTCAGGAAACCAGCCAGTACTAAAATTAACCGCACATCGACTCACTTGAGAACGCAAAGTAAAATGGTCTTTCATTCGTGTGTTTTCTCTGGTGTAAAAATCATCATCATGCTTAATTAAATGACAGGCTACACAAGCTTCATCATGAAACTCTTTACCTTCTTCATTGGCAAAAGACACACTTGAAAGCAAGAGGCTGAGTAGTAATATTTTTTTCATATTTTTCTCCAGTTAATGATTTAAGTATACCTTTATCTATCTAATTCAAAGAACTTGCGTCCTAAATAATGCGCCGTGTCTTCAATGTCTTGATCATTCCAGTCGAGATTAAAATGCGAACTACAAGTATCAACCCAATGTGTTAATTCAACAATGCCATCTGGCTCACTCATACCTAAACCTTGGTAGTACTCTGTTCCGTGGCATTTAGCACAGCTTTCTTCGTATAGCAGTTTGCCATCACTAATATTGGGCTGCGCCATCAATGTGAGCGGGAAAAGAAAAATAGCGAGCAATAAGTTACGCATGGCGTTTTAGCTCAGCGATACGAATAGAAGCGCTTGGGTGTGAATCATGAAAAGCAGAATACAACTTATCAGGTGTGAGTGTTGAGGCATTGTCACGGTAGAGCTTAACCAAGCTTGATACCAAATCATCGGCATTAGTGTGTTTGGCAGCAAAGGCATCGGCTTCAAACTCGTGCTTGCGCGACAGCGCATTGCTAATCGGTGCGATGAAAAAGCTAAACACCGGCATGGTTAAGGTAAACAAAATCAACGCAGTATGGTTACTCATGGTCTCGACTCCAAGCCCATTAAAAAACCACGCTTGATTAATCAAATAGCCAAGTAGCGCCAAACCTAAGAGTGAGATCACAAACGTAGTTATCATGTGCTTGCGAATATGCTTATGATGAAAATGCCCTAATTCGTGAGCAAGAATTGCCTCAACCTCTTGATCTTCCATACCTTCAAGCAAAGTGTCAAAAAACACAATACGCTTATTTTTACCAATACCCGTAAAATAAGCATTGCCATGCGATGAGCGCTTAGAGCCATCCATCACAAACACACCATCACTTTTAAAACCAGTACGATTAAGCAAATTATCAATCTTGGCTTTTAATTCAAGATTATCTAGCGGTTTAAATTTGTTAAAAATTGGTGCGATGTAAGTAGGATATAGCCAAAACATCAGTAGTGAAAAACCTGTTAACACCAGCCACACATAAGCCCACCAATATTCACCCATCGCACCCATGAGATACAACACCGCATAAATCAGCGGTAAGCCGATAATAAGCGTGAGTAACACCTCTTTAAATAAATCACCCACAAAAGTTTTGCCGTCCATCTTATTAAAGCCAAATTTTTGCTCTAGTACAAAAGTACGGTAAAGACTAAAAGGCAAATCAATCAAGCTACCCAAAATCATCAAACTGATAATAAAACCCACGCCTAAATACAAAGTGTTTTCAGTTTGCGCCTGCCAAAGTCCATCTAACCAGTTTAGCCCACCGCCAAGTGTCCATGCGAGCAGCACAACGGTAGAAAAGATAATCTCGAAATGATTTACCAACAACTTGGCTTGCGTGTACTCAGCGGCTTTTTGATGTTCTTCTAAGGTAATCTTTGCTTCAAACTCACTTGGCACGGCATCAAATGATTTAATCACTGCCTTGTTTTGACGTAGGTTTAGCCACAATAAAGTAACAACATAACCTAAGGTTGCGATTAAGAAAATTAAAGTAAATAGATTAAATGACATATAAGTTAGTTTTTATTTTGTATAAGTCGCTATTCTACCGTCATTTACAGAAGGTGAATTGCCATTAGGCAAGAGAAGCCACTCTGGAGTGTTATTTACAAAATTTCTAATATTTTTAGAACGGATCTTGCCTATTTTAAAACAAGGATAAGGGTTTGGCATGAAAGGAAAATGCAAAAAAAAAAAACGATTGTTGAAAAAAAGTTACAAAACAACACTATTTTGCAAATTATTGCTGACAAAGTGTTTTATTAGTGTATATTAAAGAACTTTATAATTATTCTTGGGGAGTTAGTATGAAGCGAATCGCTTTATCGGTTGCGATAGCAGCCAGTCTTGTAGCAGGTGCTGCAACAGCTACAGTATCAAAAGATCTAGCCTATAAATCAAGTGGTTTATCTGCTAATGATGTTG
>CAZKWW010000111.1:711-3458 GCA_964556635.1 uncultured Candidatus Ruthturnera sp. | reverse complement strand
AAGATGCTGCACAAGCCGGGTTAAGACAATGATTACATAGACGTGGAAGATACATATGGAATGTATTTTCAAATTCTTTGTACATTTCTTTTTCAATATTCTTGAAGTTGGTGTCTTTAGAACGTTTTTCAAATTCACCTGCAAGATCATCTTCCCAGTTTGGGCCCCACTCAATTTTGTCCATGTCTTTGCCTGTGATCTGTGACACAGGGCGCGCTGTTGGTGTTGCCTCAACTAGTGGCGAAGACTGTAACTTATGATATTTATAATCAAACGGTTCATAGTAATCGTCAATTTCAGGCATATCCGGATTAGCAAAGATGTTCATCAGTTTGCTAGCACGACCACCTGCTTTAAGTTCAAGTTTGTTATTAACAACTTTCCAACCACCCTTGTATTTTGCTTGATCTTCCCAGTTTTTCGGAAAACCAATACCAGGCTTTGATTCAACATTATTAAACCAAGCGTATTCAACACCTTTTCGGTTGGTCCAAATATTTTTACAAGTGACCGAACAAGTATGACAACCAATACATTTGTCTAGGTTTAGAACCATAGATATTTGTGCTCTTATTTTCATTTTTGTTCTCCTAGATTAATTATTGATGCCTGGAGGGTTCTTTTGAGCCTCTCTTTCAGGGGTTAATGGTCTTTCTAACCAGTCAACATCTTGGTCTTCAATTTTGTGCACGATGACATATTCGTCACGGTTTGAACCAACTGTACCGTAATAGTTAAACGCATATGAGAGCTGGGCATAGCCACCAATCATGTGTGTTGGTTTTGGCACTGTTCTAGTAACCGTATTTAAAATACCACCACGTTTACCTGTGGTTGGTGAGCCTGGTACATTGACATTTTTTTCTTGAGCGTGATACATCATTGCCATGCCATCCGGTACTCTTTGTGAAACCACAACTCTGGCCACAGTAGCGCCATTGTCATTAACCGCTTCTACCCAATCATTGTCCTCAAGGCCAATCGCTTTAGCGTCTGCCTCAGATACCCAGAAATATGGACCACCACGGAAAAGTGTTAACATTCTTAAGTTGTCTTGGTAAGTTGAGTGGATACCCCATTTTGAGTGCGGTGTAATCCAGTTAAGCACCAAGTGTGGTTTTTTCTTCACACTGTCTGGTATGTTTTCATGCGCCCTTAGATTAACCGCAGGTTTATAAGCACAGAAGCCTTCACCAAAGTCTAACATCCATTCGTGATCCTGATAGAACTGTGCACGACCTGTGAGTGTGCGCAACGGAATATGCTCATGTAAGTTGGTATAACAAGCGTTATAACTCACCTCTTCAGATTCAATACCTGACCAAGTTGGTGCGGTAATAATCTTACGTGGTTGCGCTACAATATCACGATAAGTGATCTTATCTTCTTGTCGACCTTTGTACAAGTGCGAGTGATCAATACCAGTTTTCTTCGACTGACCAGACCACGATTTATGAGCCACTTCACCATTGGTTTCAGGTGCCATTCGCATGACTGCATCACATACATGGATATCTTGTGCGAGTGATGGCATGCCTTTGGAAATACCTTCTTCTTTAATGGTGCCATTCAGTGTTGCTAGCTCATCAATTTCATGATCGGTATTCCAATCAATGCCTTTGATGTTGTTGCCGAGTTTTTTCATGAGTGGGCCTAAGGCAATATACTTGGCATAGGTATTTGGATAGTCTCTTTCAACCACTTTAAAGATTGGTGCTGTCTTACCAGGGATTAAGTCACATTCGCCTTTCTTCCAGTCTTTTACTTCACCAAACGGTTGTGCCAACGCCATTGGTGTGTCGTGCTGCATTGGTAAGGCAACCACGTCTTTTTGTACACCTAGGTGTTTCTCAGATAATTCAGAGAATTTTTTAGCAATCGTTTTAAAGATCTGCCAATCAGATTTAGCTTCCCAAGCAGGATCAACCGCCTTACCCAACGGATGGATAAATGGATGCATATCGGTGGTGTTAAGATCGGCTTTTTCGTACCAAGTTGCTGTTGGCAATACGATATCTGAATAAGCACCTGTTGAATTAAGACGGAAGTTAATATCTACCATTAGGTCTAATTTACCCACTGGCGATTTTTCATGCCATTTGATTTCACTACAAGCTTCGCCTTCTTTGCCTTCACTAAGTACACCATTTTGTGCGCCTAATAAATGCTTAAGGAAATATTCATGACCTTTAGACGAGCTACCAATTAAGTTAGCACGCCATACAAACAAGTTGCGCGGGAAGTTTTCTTCTGCATCGATATCTTCATAAGCAAAGTTAATATCACCACTCTTAAGTTTGTCAGCTAGGTAATCAGATACGCCTGCTTCATCAGTTGCACCTGCGTCTTCTGCTTCTTTAACAATATCCAGTGGATTTTTATCAAAGTGAGGCATCGATGGTGTCCAGCCCATGCGCTGTGCTGCGACGTTATAGTCGGCTAATTGTGAGCCTTTGTATTTGCCTTTTGCAGTAGAAGCTAATAATTCATCTGCCTCAACACGTTCATAACGCCATTGATCTGTATGGAAATACCAATAAGTTGTTGATGCTGTATGACGTGGTGGACGTTGCCAATCAAGTCCAAAGGCAATTGGCGCCCAACCTGCTTGAGGTCGAAGTTTTTCTTGACCTACGTAGTGTGCCCAACCACCACCAGATTGGCCCACACAACCACACATGTGTAATAGGTTCATGATGCCACGATAGTTCATATCATTGTGGTACCAGTGGTTAATTGCCGCACCT
>CAZKWW010000111.1:0-701 GCA_964556635.1 uncultured Candidatus Ruthturnera sp. | reverse complement strand
TCACCATTGACTTGCCTCGAGTTTTCGAAGCATTGTCAGCAAATTCACGGCCTGTTGTTTCTAAATCAGCAGCTGGGATGCCAGTAATTTTGGCTGCCCATGCTGGTGTGTAAGGCACACTTTCATCGTCATAAGAGGTGGCTAAATTATCACCCAAGCCACGATCAATACCATATTGTGCAATTTGAAGATCACAAACCGAAGTCACCATTACCTCATCACCATTAGCAAGTTTTAATTTACGTGCCGGAATCTTACGTACTAATGAATCGCCTTCATCAGGGTTAAAGTGTGGGAAAGTCACATCTACAACTTCGTCTTTTGTATTAATACAACTAAGCTCTGCTTCAATGTCTTTACCAGCTGCCTGCTCTAAAATATTCCATTTACCTTCTTCTCCCCAACGGAAACCAACTGAGCCGTTTGGTGCGACAAAGGAATTACTTTTTGAATCAAAAACAATGGTCTTCCATTCAGGATTGTTGTCTTCACCTAAGTTTTTATCAAAGTCTGATGCGCGAAGGAATCGACCAGTCACTGTTTTGCCGTCAACCTCCTCTAAGATAACTTGCATTGGGAAATCGGTAAAACTGCGTGCATATTCAGTAAAGTAAGGGTCTTGTTTTTCAACGTGGAACTCTTTAAGTGCCACATCCCCCATGGCCATAAAGGCAGCTGCATCTGTACCTTGTTTAACGGGC
>CAZKWW010000110.1:0-3489 GCA_964556635.1 uncultured Candidatus Ruthturnera sp. | reverse complement strand
TTTCTTTATTGGTGATTGAGTCTGTAATTGATCGGTTGATACCGGCAAAAACATGCATTTGAGTATTGATTGGGTAGGCACCATATAGTTCGGCTGATTCATCATTGTTGTCATCGTGATGCGCAATGGTTAAGAATTTTCTAGGATTAAGCTGGTAAGTTACGGCACTATCACGTTTGTCTATTTTTTTTGTTTCTGGGTCGTATTGTAATGCATTGTTAAAAGTAATATTGTCTAGTGAAAAATCAACAGAGCCAGCAATATCAGAGTATTTTCTAGTGCCACCGTTAGCACTAACAGCATCACCATAAAAAGTTTGAGCAGCTTTTAGACTTAAATAAGTATTGCCCATCTCTTCGTCAATAAAATCTGACTCTAAACCAAAGGTAAAGTCATTGGCTTTATTGATTCTATCAATACCCGTATATTTTTGCCCTGTAAATAAGCTTTCATAAGAGTCATTCTTATCTGCAGAATCAAAATTCGGCAAAGCGTCTTGGTTTTTATTAGGCGTATAGTGATATGCTAATCTTGGTGTCAGGGTTTGAATTAAATCAACATCAAATAGATTGGTTTCTCTTTCTAAGAATAGCTTTGAGTCGATGCCAAAACTATAAATAGAGCGATCTTGATCGGCGCTGTTGTCAAGTGCGTAATCTGTAGTTGACAGATTTAAGCTTGGTGTTATTGAGTAAGCATCCGTTGAGATTGAACGTCCGAAGTTAGCCTGTGCATGGGTACGTACACCCGTTGTTTTGCTGGAATCATTATGTGCGAATTTAGTGCTAACCAATGATAAATTAATATTTCTACCACTTAAACCTTTAAAACTTTTCGAGATAGATAACTCAGGTGCGCGCGTGTAGGCGGCAGAGCCACTATTAATTAATTGTTCAGTTTCTGCAAATAAAGATAATTCTAGATTGTTGTCGTCATCTTTGTAAGCAGCATCTATCTGAGAATGTAGTGACGAAGCAGAAGTGTTATCGTGTGCTATATCTTTAAAGTAATTAACATCCGATACTCGCTTGGTTGTTAAATTAACATCGGTTTTGTCATTAATTGATAGATTGATTTTTGAATTTAACAACCAACGCTTGTTGTTAGTAATATCATCTTCATTTAAGTAATGACCTTCAATTTCAAATCGACCGTCTTTCCAGTAATCGCTCTTCGCAATAAGCTGTCGATAGATACCCTCTGCAACACTACCACGACTAGAAAGATGGTTGAGTGTTAGTAAAAGGTCGCGATCAGGCGCAATGTTAAAATAATAAGGGATTCTTACTTGGTAGTTATTGTCCTCACTGGCAACAGATTCGTCATAACTGCTAAATGAAGGCGCTAAGAAACCAGAGCCTCGTCCTTCTAACACCCACTCATGACGAGGTGAATAGAAAATTGGTACACCCAAAAACTCTACAGTAACATCTTCAGCAACACCTTTATTGGTATTTGAATTAAGCGTAATTTGGTCTGCCTTCATACGCCAGTCCGTATTGCCTAATGGGCATAAGCTATAACTGGCCGAGTTAAATACTTGTTGAGTGCCATCATTGGTAACTTTACGTGCTTGACCATTAATTTTAGAGGCGGGGTAATGGAAGTTAACTCGCTCTAAAGTGGTATGGGTGGCATCACCTTGTTTTTTAATGATAGCCTTGTCACCAGTAAACATTAATTCATCATCTTGAAATTTAACGTTGCCACTCGCATGAGAAGTCTTGGTAGATTTTTGAATATTGACTTTGTCTGCTGCTAAGTAATATTCACTAGAGTTTAGCGAAACATTTCCAGTTAAAAGGTAGTTGTCTTTTTTACTAATTTCACTGCGATCAGCAAGCACATCTAAACTTTGAGTATCGGTAGATAGGGTTTGCTTTGGAAAGAGTAGTGAGTTTTTTCCACAGCTAAGCACAACACCTGCTGCATCAATTTTTGAATTATCTACACTTGAATAATAAACATCATTTTTTTTAACTGAATTTTGTTGGTCGGCAACAAGAACAATAGCTTGCTTTGGTTTTTCAACTTCAAGGTCTTTAGATATTTTTACTTCTTTTTTAGTGACTTCAACCGGATTATTGTGATTGGTTTCAGTGGTTTTTTCAGGATTATTAGCCTCTTCTTTGCTTTCCCAGAACGAAAATATGCTTGAAGATGGTTGCTCAATCGCCTCTTTTTTTGCTTCCGCTTGTGCGCCACAAACCCTATTGCCACTACTTGTCATACGACAGTCGGCGTATGAAGGTGTATTTGCTAATAAGATAAACATATAAAAAGCTAATTGCTTTTTCATGGTCACGTCCAGTATTCTTAAATTTAAACATTTTAACATTATCTGTTAACCATGTTACGGCTTATCTATAGCGTATTGGTTTTGCTATTAGTTGGTAAATAATCTTATATTTTCAGGCTTATATTAGTTACTTTATTAAGGGATAGTTTGGGTAAAATAACTCAGGTTTTATACTAATATGGAAGCAATAAATGGCTTGGAACGATAACAACAATCAAAACCCTTGGGGTGGCAATGGTCAAACACCACCAGAATTGGACGAGGTGATTAAAGATTTTAAAAATAAATTTGGTGGCATTTTTGGTGGTAAACCAACATCAGATTCTCAAAAACCTATCACGCCACCAACCGGCGGCTTTAAGTACATTTTTATCTTGGCTTTATTGGTGTGGCTTTTATCAGGTATCTATATTATTGATCCTGCAGAAAAAGGTGTAGTGCTCCGTTTTGGCGCCTTCCAAGAAGAAACAGGACAAGGGCCACATTGGCATCTGCCGTATCCAATTGAAAGTTTAAATCGAATTAATGTTGAGCAAATTAGAACAGCGCAAATCGGTTACCGTGATGCTATTAGTAATCGTCGTGGTGGCAATGTGTCGTCTGAGTCGTTAATGTTGACTAAAGATGAAAACATGATTGATGCTAAATTTGCAGTACAGTACAAAATTAACGATGTGCAAGCCTACCTATTTAATGTATCCAATCCTGACACAACGCTTCGCCATGTCGTAGAAAGTGCGATTCGTCAAGTAGTGGGTAAAAACACCATGGACTATGTTTTAACCGAAGGTCGTGTGGCAATTGCTGATGATATTAAAGAGAAGTCTCAAGAGTTGTTAGACGTTTATCAAACTGGCTTACAGATTACCACGGTAAACATGCAAGACGCCCAACCACCAGAGCAAGTACAGGCTTCATTTAGTGATGCAGTAAAGGCACGTGAAGACAAACAGCGCCTGATTAACGAGGCACAAACTTATGCTAACGATATTTTGCCAAAATCTCGTGGTAAGGCCGCGCGTATGCTTGAAGAAGCAAAAGCTTATAAATCTGAAGTGGTTTCTAAATCTGAAGGTGAGGCAGCACGTTTTGAGCAAATCTTAACAGAATATGAGAAAGCACCAGAGGTAACAAAAGAGCGCTTATATCGTGAAACTATGGAAGGTGTGTTATCCAATACCAGTAAAGTC
>CAZKWW010000109.1:0-3535 GCA_964556635.1 uncultured Candidatus Ruthturnera sp. | reverse complement strand
GCAAAGAACTTTGGTAGAATTAACAGCCATGAGTATTAGCCAACAGATTGCCCAAGGCGCAGATGTCTACCTTTGTGGTGGTGGCGTGCACAATTTGTTTTTAGTTGAGCGCTTGGCCTATTTAAACCCTCATAGCGAAGTATCCACCACCGATGATTTAGGTATGCCGGTTGATTATGTTGAGGCTGCTGCTTTTGGGTTTTTTGCACAACAAACCCTAGCAGGAAAAACCTCAAGCCTGTCGTCGGTTACTGGCGCTAAAGGCGCAAGAATATTAGGAGCAATTCATGCAGCACAATGACACGTTGCAAATAATTCGTCCGGATGATTGGCACCTGCATGTGCGTTCAGGTGAGATGCTTAAATCAGTCATCGGCATGACGGCCACCCAAATGGGCAGAGCCATTATTATGCCTAACCTAACCCCACCAGTTAGCAACGCTGATCAAGCGCAACAATATTATCATGAAATTATGGCGTCCCTGCCAGAAGACACTGGTTTTAAGCCGTTGATGGTTTTGTATTTAACAGACAACACCACACCAAAACAAATTCAAGCAGCTGTTGATGGCGGTCTAGTAGTGGCAGCTAAGCTTTACCCAGCTGGCTCTACCACCAATTCAGATAGTGGCGTCACAGACGTTGCTAATATCTATCCTGCACTAGAAAAAATGCAGCAACTGGGCATGCCGTTATTGGTGCATGGTGAAGTAACCGACTCCGCTATTGATATTTTTGATCGTGAAGCTGTTTTTATTGAGCGAATATTGGTTAAAGTTATCCAAGACTTTCCCGAACTAAAGTTGGTGTTTGAGCATATCACCACCAAGGATGCGGTTGATTTTGTTTTATCTGCAGGCAAAAATATTGCTGCAACAATAACCCCACATCATTTATTGGCCAACCGTAACGACATGCTGGTTGGCGGCATTAAACCGCATTATTTTTGCCTGCCAATTTTAAAGCGAGAAGATCCACATCAAAAAGCGCTATTATCTGCTGCTACAAGTGGTAACTCTAAGTTCTTTTTGGGCACAGACTCCGCACCACATGCAAAAACTGACAAAGAGTCTAGCTGTGGCTGTGCTGGTATTTTAAGTGCGCATTGTGCGATTGAGTTATATGCAACCGTATTTGAATCCCAAAACGCATTAGACAAGCTTGAAGGCTTTGCATCAAAATTTGGTGCTGATTTCTACGGCTTGCCGTACAACACACAAACCATCACACTAAAGAAACAAGATTGGATTGTGCCTGACAGCTATCCGTTTGCTGATACAACGGTGGTGCCATTTATGGCAGGGAAAATGCTAAGCTGGAAATTAACGTCTTAGATTTTAAAGTAGGCTTTTGCCTGCTGAGCATCAAGCTCAATTTGTTGTTTTAACGTCTCAAAGCTATCAAACTTTTCTTCCTCTCTGATTTTGTGTTTGAACACAACTTTAGCATCAAGCCCATAAACATTTTGATCAAAATCAAATAAAAACACTTCTAACAAGGTTTTTGTGCCATTAATGGTTGGGCGATTGCCAATATTACATACCCCTTGATAAACCACGTTATCAATTTCAACTGTGGTTGCAAACACCCCTAAAACCGGGCTAATTTTTCGCTTAATGGGAATATTGATGGTAGGGAAGCCGATGGTTCTGCCTTTTTGTTGCCCATGAACAATCCTGCCTGAGATTGAAAACGCTCGCCCTAGCATTTGCGCTGCAGCATCTAAACTACCTTGGGATAGCAATGTTCGAATTTCTGAGCTACTGGCGCGACAATCATTACACAACACGCTTTGGGTGTTTTCCACACTAAACCCACTGGCTTTTGATAGGCTTTGTAACAATGCCAAATCTCCTTGGCGGTTTTTACCAAAACGAAAATCATCGCCAATCAAGCAATGCTTCATGCCGAGCTTGTCTATTAAAATCTGCTGAATAAAGTCTTTAGCCTCAATCTTGGAAAAAGCCTGGTTAAAGTGGATTAGTAGGTGCTTGTCTACACCCAGCCGTGCCAGTAACTGGTGTTTTTCTTTGAAATTGCTGAGTGTAGCTTGCTCATGACCAAAAAAACATTGCGGTGTCGGTGCAAATGAAATAAGCACTGAAGGCAGGCCTAATTTTTTAGCTGACGCCACCAGTCTTGAGATAATTTTTTCGTGGCCAACGTGCACACCGTCAAAATTGCCAATAGTGACAACACTGCCAGAGTGATTTTTTAAATTATGAAGGCCACGAATAAGTTGCATAATGGTTATTTTAATCTAATTGCGCCAAGATTTTATTCACAGGTGTTGGCACCCCGACTTTTAATTGGTCGATGGGCTGAAATTCGCAGATATTTTCCGAGCAATCAACCACCACCGGATTAATAATTAAGTGGTAATGGGTAAAGCTGTGTTTAATGGGGTTAAGCACCCTGTTGATGCGAGCATTTGCGTCAAACTGTTGGATGGTGCGCGTGATTTCTTCAGGGTTATCTTCACATTCTTTAAGGCTCCACAACCCGCCCCAAATACCTTTTGCTGGCCTTTTTTTCAGATAAACCTGCCCCTGCTTGTTTTGATAGACCAACATCGCAATTGAGCGACTGGGCTTGTTTTTCTTAGGCTTTGGGTTTGGATATTGCGCTTGTGTGTTGTGCTGATAAGACTGACACCCTTTTTGAATAGGGCATCGACCACAGTCTGGATTAGAGCGGGTACACAGGGTTGCACCTAAATCCATAATCGCCTGAGTGTAGTCATTGTTACGCGTGTTGGGTGTGTGCTGCTTGGCTAGTGTCCAAAGCTGTTTGAGTGTTTGGGATTGGCCATAATGGCCTTTTACCTGGTGATAGCGAGACAACACACGCTTTACGTTGCCATCTAATATGGCATGATTTTGGTTGTAACTGATTGACAATATTGCACCTGCGGTTGACTCGCCAATGCCGGGCAAAGCCATTACTTGCTCAATATTATCGGGAAAAATTCCGTGATAATCCTGCATAATAATTTGTGCGGTTTTGTGTAGATTGCGCGCTCTAGCGTAATAACCCAGCCCCGCCCATTGCGCCAAAACCGCATCTTCGCTAGCATTGGCTAACGCTGATAAACTCGAAAAATGATGGATAAAATTATTAAAATAACCAATCACCGTGCTTACTTGTGTTTGTTGCAACATGATCTCACTAAGCCAAACGTGATAAATATTGGCCGGGTTTCCTTGCTCTCCTAGAGGGCTCCTCCCCGAGGACTGCTGTAAATCGCTGGTGCTTTGTGACGCTTGCCCTCCCAGAGGGTGGCTGTAAGTCACCTGCCATGGCAGAGAATGTCGCCCATGCTGATCAAACCACTTAAGTAGTGGTTTTGAAATCGAATTCATTATTTTAGGTTGAGTGGGTCGTCCGGGTTGATGCCGTCCATGAATGGCTTGTCAATGTCTTCATGAGTCACCTGATAAACACAGCCAATCCAGTTATTGATAATGCCGCTGGTGGCATCATGCCAAGTATTGGCTAAAGTTTGACTAATTAGAGTTTCAGGAAACTCACTTAT
>CAZKWW010000108.1:0-3548 GCA_964556635.1 uncultured Candidatus Ruthturnera sp. | reverse complement strand
TTACGTAAAAATTCTGAACCTAATTATCTTGACGGTATTCTCAATGCCCACAGCGAATCAGCCGATTCACACGAAGGCACAAGTAGTAGTGGCAACACCAGTGGCGAACTTGATCCACTCTATGATGAGGCAGTACAAATTGTGACATCTTCTAGACGTGCTTCAATCTCTAGCCTGCAACGGCGCATGCGCATTGGCTACAATCGCGCTGCGCGTATTATCGAAGACATGGAAGCCAGTGGTGTCGTAAGTACCATGAACAGTGCGGGCAACCGCCAAGTACTAGCGCCAGAGCCAATCAACACTGATGATTAAAATTCTAGTTGTATTGTCCATTTTTTGGGCCAATACAACACTTGGCGCCAAGCACCAATTTTCTGATTTTTTTAACTCGCTTGAATCACTCAAAGCCAACTTTACCCAAACCACTCATAGCGAAACTGGCACACTCATTCAAACTACATCAGGCACTCTAGATTTTCAACGCCCAGCGCAACTACGCTGGCACACCACACAACCTAACGAGCAAATTTTATTATTAAATAACAACGAACTGTGGCTTATCGATATCGAGCTGGAACAAGCCAGCTTGCAACAAATACAAGACCTCTCACAAACACCGCTTTATTGGCTAATCAACAAACCCAATGCCATGAAAAACCCACCTACTTTTTCTCACAAGAACAAGGGTGTCGATTGGTATACAAACCCAGCATTAAAGTTTGGATTTCAGGGTGATTTATTACACGCCATCTCACTCAAAAATGAGCTTGGGCAAACCGTTCTAATTACCTTTAACCAGATTGATACTCAGCCTAACATAAATCCAAATATTTTTGAACTTCGCCTTAGTCCTGACTTTGACGTGGTTAGATAGTCTTAGAAAACTGAGTTTTACTAGTGGCCAAATAAGCATCAAATACCATGCAAATATTACGAATCAGCAGCTTGCCTTTGTCCAACACTTGGATTGAATTCTCGCTTAAAGCCAACAACCCATCAGCATCCATCTCGCCTAAGCGCAATAGCTCGTCGGCAAAATAAGATTTAAATTGAATGCCAAAACCCCACTCAATACTGGCAAAGTCTAGTTGAAAATGGCAAATCAAATCCATAATCACCGCTCGGCGGATTTTGTCGTCCTCGTTAATCACTTGACCTTTAATAATCGGTAATTTACCTTCATCAAGCGCAGCGTAATAACGCACAATGTCTTTTTCATTTTGACTAAAGCTCTCACCCACTTGCCCAATCGAACTTAACCCTAGCCCGATAATATCACACTGTGCATGGGTAGAATACCCTTGAAAGTTTCGATACAGCTCGCCTTGTTGTTGGGCAATGGCCAGCGGATCCTGTGGCAAAGCAAAATGATCCATACCAATGTACACATAACCTTGAGCCAACAAAAAATCCATTGAAAATTTAAAAATCTTCAATTTTTCATCTGCTGAAGGTAGCTCTAGAATATTAATGCGTCGTTGCGGCTTAAACAGCTCTGGCAAATGCGCATAGTTAAATAATGAAATTCGATCAGGTCTTAATTCTGCTACTTTTTCTAACGTGGCCTCGAAGCTTTGTACCGACTGCTTTGGCAAGCCATAAATCAAATCAATACTGATTGATTTAAACCCATGTGCTCTGGATAAATCAATCACCGCTTTAGTTTGTTCAAAGCTTTGCACACGATTCACCGCTTTTTGCACATCCATATCAAAATCTTGCACACCCAGACTAACGCGATTAAATCGTGCTTTTGCTAGCGCTTTAATGGTGTCTTCATCCACACCTCTTGGGTCAATCTCAATTGAGTATTCACCCTCATTAGAAAAATTAAAGGCATCTTGCAGTTTTTCACTTAGGCGAATGATCTGCTCATTAGATAAAAAAGTCGGCGTGCCGCCGCCAAAATGCATTTGCGCCACCTGGCGATCTTGATCAAATAACTCAGCTTGCAGCTCAATCTCTTGAAACAATCTTTGCAAATAAGGCTCGGCTTTGGTTTTGTCTTTAGTGACAACTTTATTGCAACCACAGTAATAACACACCGTATCGCAAAAAGGAATATGGCAGTACAACGAAATAGCACGCTTATTTTGATTACTAATCTCAACCTGAGCTTGATACTCATCAATTGAAAATTCAGCAAAATTATTTGCGGTCGGATACGAAGTATATCTCGGCCCTGAGTGATCGTATTTCTTAATCAGCGCTGTGTCAAATAAACTCATATCAAAAAATAGGGTGAGGTTGGTTTTCGCCAACCTCGGGGGAGAGATTCAAATTATAAACATTGAAAGAAAATAATTACTTGACCTATATCAAGTAATTGAAAAATAAATAGCCTCTCATTCATGACAATGTTAGAATAACACCTATGATTCCTACTAAAAATCACTTTAAAAAATACCATGCTTTTTTAGCAAGACAACCTCTATTCGAAGGCGTTTCAGAAGACGAACTATCTGCATTTGTTCAATCTATGAAGATTAAACAATATCACAAAGGTGAAATGGTTACTTTTGATGATCATAGCCATGCAAATCTCTATATTGTTTATGAGGGCTTGTTTAAGCTAACCAAACTTGATGAAAAAGGCGATGAAATTGTTTTAAGTATTCTTGATAAAAACAGCGCGGTAACACCTATGTATTTTTCACCGTATTATGATGTTTGTGCTGAATTTGTTAAAAACACCACAGTATTTCATTTTTCTGGGTCTGACATTAGGCGCTTTATTGATAAAAACCACGCATTTTCAAACAATATTATTCAGTTTTTAGCTGACAGTGTGCAAACACTCATGATTAGCGCCGAAGTACTGCAACTCAAAACTGCCAAAGAAAAAGTGGGCTGGTATTTGGTACACGCCAAAATCAACAACACCTTTGAGCTGCCTTATTCAAAAACTCTAGTCGCTTCTTATTTAGGCATGAAGCCCGAATCTTTTTCCAGGGCCTTGGCCGAACTTAAAAAAGAAGGGGTTGTGCTTGAAAACAAGAAAATAAAACTAGAAAATGGCAATGAATTATGTAAATATTGCGACCGAGTGACCGGTTCTAGTTGTTCGTTCTTTCAAACCGAAAGATGTGTGCATGACTAAACTGATTTATCTGTGCTTTTTTACTGAAAAATCTAAACAAACGCCTCGATATCAACCCATTATGAATTAGTTTATTTTTAATTGATTCATATCAAATCATTGTTTAATAACTAACAATACAATGCCGTTATTATAAAAAATTTAATGCTAGCCATTTGCTTTCTGATTACGTAAACACTTTAGGCCAATCCTTACTAAAAAAATATGGGGAACGTGTACACAAAGTTGCAATTAATGCAGGCTTGAGTTGTCCGAATCGTGACGGCTCAAAAGGTATTGGCGGTTGCACGTTTTGTAATAACGCAACTTTTAGTCCAAATGGCAGACAGCCTAATCCGATATTAGAGCAAATACAAAGTGGCAGAGAGGTGCTGATAAAGCGTACTGGTGCAAAAAAATATATCGCCTACTTTCAGGCCTATACCAACACCTACAGTGATATCAA
>CAZKWW010000107.1:0-3578 GCA_964556635.1 uncultured Candidatus Ruthturnera sp. | reverse complement strand
GTCTTATATTGATCATCCACTGGTGGCCGATACCATGTATGGCGGCAAGATTCGCTTTCCTAAAAAAGCAGACGACAAACTTAAAGAAGCCCTTAAAGGCTTTAATCGTCAAGCCTTGCATGCCAAAAAACTCACGTTAACCCATCCAATCTCAGGTGAGACAATGTCTTGGAAGGCGCCTTTACCTGAAGATATGCAAGACTTAATTAAAATATTAGAAGAATTTGACACCTGATAATTTTCCAAAAAACGTTAAATTAATAACCACGACTCGTTTTTTTAATGAAAACAACCGGTCTTGTTTAATAGCCGATGGCTATGATAATTTTAACCTTGCCTTACATGTGGGCGACAATGCGATTCAGGTTAAGAATAATAGAGCGCTATTAATTAGTAAATACAACCTGCCCTCCGAGCCAAAATATTTAGAGCAAATTCATTCCAATATCTGTTTGCAAGCCTCAAGTGATGATTGTGTCGGAGATGCGCTCATAACAAAAGATAAAGGTGTTGTCTGCGCGGTAATGACAGCAGATTGCCTACCCCTCTTCGCCTGTAATGCATCAGCCACACAAGTGGGCGTGGCACATGCGGGCTGGAAGGGGGTTGTCAATGGCGTGATTGAGTCGTTTATTCAGCAGTTTGAGGCCAGTGATTTATTTATACATTTTGGCCCAGCGATTTCACCATCATCATTTGAAGTCGGTAAGGAAGTCCGTCAACAGTTTATTGATAAAGATTTAAAGCTAGACCAAGCATTTATAGCCAAAGGTGATAAATATCAGTTAGATATTTATCAAGCAGCTAGAATTATTCTCAATGGGTTGGGTGTTAAATCAATCAGTGGCGGTGATGAGTGCACCTACACACAGAAAGATAAATACTTCTCTTACAGGCGTGATGGCGCAAAATCTGGCCGAATGATTAACTTAATTTATATTAAGTAGTTACTTGCTCAGCGATTTCATAATCGCTTTTTTAAAGATTGGAGAAAAAATAAAAATAATTGGAAAGGCGACAATCCATGCAATAGCGAAGCTTGATAGCCATTTTTCAATGATTTGATCAGTCCAACCACCTAGGTTAAGATAAGTCACCACGAACGACATGATGCTAACCATGAACAGCGACATAACGATACTAAAAATTAAATGCACTTTCTTTTCCATTGTTATTCCTCTTTATTTTTTGCCTTTCCACTTAGAGTGAAATCTAGAACTTTAGTTTCTTTATTAAGATGATAATAGTGTAGCGGTGTTTGTTTTCGCTGCTTTTGTTGGATTACACAACCCACCACTTCAAACTCACCCGCTAACTCAATTTCATCATGCTGTGTATTTAAAGGCACCAGAAATTTTTTGTTACCACGCTCTAGGTATTGACGAAAATACATATCATTTTCATAGCGTACGATCGCATAAGCGCGATTGTGGATTTGCATACCTGGGTCAATAATCACAATACAGTTCTCACTAAACTCAGGCTCCATGTAGTCTCCAAGGTTTTGCAGAGCAAACGGCTCAGAGTTAGTTGAACAACTAGATTCGAATATTTCTTTTGGTGTATCGTTTATGTCTGACATTTTTTACAATAGAATGTGGATCGTTGATTTTGGTTAAGTCTTATTATTTTACCATCACACCCATTACATCGCTCGCCTTCACGCCCATACACGTTTAAAGTCTGTGTGAAATACCCAGGCGATCCATCGACTTGGGAAAAGTCTTGCAAAGTCGTGCCACCGGCTTTAATCGCCTGAGTAAGGATAGTTTTAATGCACTGCGTTAACAATTGATAGCGTTTTTTAGAAACACTACCGGCCTTACGCCGAGGATCAATACCCGCTTGATACAAACTCTCACAAGCATAGATATTACCCACGCCAACCACCACTTTGCTATCCATAATAAAAGCTTTGATGTTTTGTTGCTTATTTTGTGACTTGCTATATAAGTAAACTTCATCAAATAAACCTTCTAATGGCTCAACCCCCAAACTCTCTAATAAGGGGTGTGTGCCATCAGCTGAGAACAACACCGCACCAAAACGCCGTGGATCATTCAGGCGCATCACAGTGTTATTATGAAAGCTTAATTCAAAGTGATCATGTTTTTGACAAGGTTCTTCCTTGGAAACAACCTTGATTGAGCCACTCATACCCAAATGAATAATCAGCGTGCCAACGTCAAATTTAATCAGCAAGTATTTACCGCGTCGATCAATGTTTTTAATGCGTTGGTTAGCCAGCGTAGTCGGCAGGTGTTTGGGAATCTCCCAACGCAAATTACCTCTATGTAAGGTAGCGCACTCAACTACTTGATTCACAATCAAGGGTGCTAATCCACGTTTGGTGGTTTCAACTTCAGGCAGTTCTGGCATAAATTGATTTAAATCAACAAAATAACCTATTATAATTATCAACTTTATAACTAGCGGAGAGAAACATGGGTTTTATTAATTCAGTTCAAGGGAAAATTCTTTTAGGTTTTATTGCAGCGATCATCGCCATGATAACAATGGGCGGCAATATGGCAAATATGATCACCATTACAGTATGGCTGCATGTGTTAGCCGGTGTGGTTTGGATTGGTCTTTTATACTATTTTAACTTTGTACAAGTACCAGGCATGGGTCAGGCACTAGCGGATACAGATGGCGCAGGGCCAGCAGCAATCGGTAAGTACATTGCACCACGTGCATTACTATGGTTTAGAATGGCAGCAGCAACTACTTGGTTATTAGGTTTGTCACTATTAGCGCAATTGGGTGGCGGCATGGTTGGTATTCATGAAGCCTTTACATTTGCAGCAGGTAAAGAAGTGATTGGCCTAGGCTCGTGGTTAGGTACGATTATGGCGTTTAATGTTTGGTTTATTATCTGGCCAAACCAGCAAAAGATTTTGGGTATGAAAGAAGCATCAGCTGAAGAAGTAGCAACAGCTAAGAAGAATGCTGCGTTGGCGTCAAGTATCAATGTGATCCTATCAGTGCCAATGTTATTAACCATGCTGGCCTATAGACTTTAATTTTTAGCAACTACTGCGTTAAATCTTATTCTCAGCTTGTCGTGTAGATTTACTACACTCAGGCGCCAAGAATAAGATTTGCCTTGTATTTATCTAAAACTTAAAACTATTATGTGTATATAAGTAATAATAAATAATTCGTTTTTAAAACGATACCTATATGTATTTAAAAAACCGAGACTTTGTTCTCGGTTTTTTATTGTCTGTAATTTAACACCCTATATATAAGTATAGATAAGTAAGCTTAAAACCCAATCAAAAGCCGTTGTTGGCGTTGTTTTAAAGCCATTTGCAAAATTTGTAATATTTTTGCAAAAAAGTTGTATTTTTATCATAAAACGTCAAAAAACCTTGCTGTATAAGACTTTAAAGGCCATTTTTAACCCCTAAAAATGGCATATTTGTGGTTAATTTGCATTTTTTTGTATTTTTTTTGCAAAAAAGTGTTGACTTTTAAAAACAGATCCGTATAATACGCACTATCTCGACAACATTGTTGAGAAAAAACGCTAAGATTTATCTTGGCATAACTTAAAAATTTAGGAGACTAAA
>CAZKWW010000106.1:0-3597 GCA_964556635.1 uncultured Candidatus Ruthturnera sp. | reverse complement strand
ATTTATCTACAGAATTATAGGCATCACCAGCAGAGAAGGCCAATGTGTCAATAAACAAACTCATGGTAAAACCAATGCCCGCTAAAACAGAAACACCATACAATTGACGAAAATTAACACCTTCAGGTAGTTTGGCAACACCTGATTTGATTAACAAACAACTAAAACAAAATACGCCAATTTGCTTTCCAAAGAACAACCCAAGCATAATACCTAATGGAACTGGTGATAGCATTTCGCCTAATGATATACCTGACAGGTCAACGCCGGCGTTTACAAAAGCAAATAAAGGCAAAATCATAAATGTCACCCAGTAATGCAGGTCATGCTCTAACTCTCTACTCATAGAAAATTCTTTGCCATTAACATCGTGAGATTTTAATGGGATAAAAAAGGCCAAAGCAACGCCTGCTAATGTTGCATGCACGCCTGATTTTAAAACACTGGCCCATAAAATAACACCCACCAAAATATAGGCAGCCTTTTTAATAACGCCAGCTTTATTCATTAAAAGCAATAAAAAGATTGCAATTGAAGCCACCAAAATAGAAGTAGTAGATAATTCAACCGTATAAAACAAAGCAATAACAACTATAGCGCCCAGGTCATCAATAATAGCTAACGCCATTAAGAATATTTTTAAAGAAACTGGTACTCGATTACCCAATAAAGACAAAACACCAAGTGCAAAAGCAATGTCTGTTGCTGTTGGTATTGCCCAACCATTCATAGCATCACCACCGCCTTGGTTAAAGGCAATATACACCAAAGCTGGAACAATCATGCCACCTAATGCAGCAACCCCTGGTAGCGCTAATTGCCCTAAAGAAGACAAACTACCTTCAACCACCTCTCTTTTAATTTCTAAGCCCACATACAAAAAGAAAACAGACATTAATCCATCATTCACCCATAAGAACAATGGTTTGGCAATTTGAAAATCGCCAAATCTAATCTCAACGTGTGTATGTAAAAAATTATTGTACAGTTCTGATATCGCACTATTTTGTAAAAACAGTGCAAAAATGGTTGCAAAGATTAGCAGAATGCCACCAGAAGACCCTTTCTGAATAAAATCTTCTAAAACCTTAACACTCATAAGGAAGATTACCCAAGAATTAAATTAATACTTATTGTATCGTTTTTACGGCGTTGTTTTGGTTTTTTTACAGATCTATAATCCGACTGCTTTAAGCAGCAAATTAACCTGACCAGGCTTTAAATACTCATAATGATTGGCTCTAAGATTTTCTGGTAAGCGAATTTCACCAAAACGTACACGAATGAGTCGTGATACTTTAAAGCCTAATGCCTCCCATAGGCGCCTTACTTCACGCTTTCTTCCCTCTTTTAATACGACCTTATACCAACGATTAGCGCCTTGTCCACCACCAATACTCACGCGGTTAAACTGGGCAAACCCATCTTCTAGCTCAATACCGTCAGTGAGTTTTTGCAAATCTTCTTGTTCTACCTGGCCAAGTACTCGTACTGCATACTCACGGTCAATCTGTGATGATGGATGCATAAGTTTATTGGCCAAATCACCATTATTGGTAAATAGTAATAAGCCTGAAGTATTAAGGTCTAGTCGGCCAACCATCACCCAGCGAGATTCTTTAGGCAGTAAGTCATAAACACTCTTGCGCCCTTCTTCATCTTTGTTTGAACAAATAACACCAGCTTGCTTATTAAGGATCAAGACTTTGGTTTCTTCTTCACTATAACGCTCAAGATCAATTTTTCGGCCATCAATTTTTACCTTGTCGGTAATCTCATATTGATCACCAATACTGGCGGTTTTGTTGTTAACCTCAATACGGCCTTGTTCAATTAACCTTTCCGCCCAACGACGTGAGCCGTAGCCAGCAGTAGCAATGAGTTTTTGTAATCTTTCAGCCATAATTAATATTCTAGAGTAAGTTCAGAAAATAAAGAAAAATCAGATAATATTTCGCAATGAATAGTAAAGTCTATTGATAAGAAATTTTGTCTGATTTTTATCATTTTATGGACTTAGTAAGTAACCCCCATGGCTTCACGTACTTCTGCCATAGTCTCTTTAGCAACAATTCTGGCTTTTTCAGAGCCCTCGTGAATGATCTGTTTAATCAGCTCAGGGTCTGCTTGGTATTTAGCAATGCGTTCTTGCATCGGCATAAGCTCTGCTTTCATCGCATCAATCACCGGTTGTTTACATTCAATACAGCCCATCTTAGCACCGGTACAACCATTCACTACCCAATCACAAGTTGACTCGTCTGAATAGACTTCATGCAATTGCCATACTGGGCATTTTTTTGGATCACCTGGATCAGTGAGCTTGACTCGTGCAGGGTCGGTTGGCATACGTTTAATTTTGATTTCTATCTCATCTGCAGTATCACGTAGGGAAATCGTATTGCCGTAAGATTTGCTCATTTTCTGTCCGTCAAGACCTGGCATTTTTGATGCTTTAGTCAATAAAGACTCAGGCTCTGGCAAAATAATTTTACCAACACCTTCAATGTAACCCGAGAGTCTTTCTCGATCACCCAAGGTGATATTTTGCTGTTGTTGCAACATGGCCTGCGCTTTTACCAATGCCTCGCCATCACCAGTTTCTTGATAGGCTTTACGCAAAGAACGGTAAGATTTTGCCTGCTTTTTACCCATTTTAGCAATCGCTGCTTCAGCCTTCTCTTCAAACCCCGCTTCACGACCATAAATATAGTTAAATCGCCTAGCCACCTCACGCGTCAATTCCACATGGGCTACTTGATCTTCGCCAACTGGTACTAAGCCCGCCTTATAAATTAAGATATCAGCACTTTGTAATAGTGGATAACCCAAAAAACCATAAGTGCCCAAATCTTTGGTCTTTAGTTTTTCTTGCTGATCTTTATATGATGGCACGCGCTCTAACCAAGAAAGCGGTGTTGACATTGACAGTAGTAAATGCAATTCCGCATGCTCAGGCACTTTTGATTGTACAAAAATTGTTGACGTATTTGGGTTGATACCAGCCGCCAGCCAATCAACCACCATTTCCATTACATTAGCTTCAAGGTCAATCTTGTCAGAGTAGTGCGTGGTAAAAGCATGCCAATCAGCCACAAAGAAATACGAATCGTATTCGTTTTGCAAATCTAGCCAATTTTTCAATACGCCATGGTAATGGCCTAAATGAAGTCGACCCGTTGGTCGCATGCCTGATAAAACTCGATTGTCTTGCATTGTATCAATTATTTAATTAAATTGGTTAAATTATACCTTGCGCTAAAGCCTATGCTGTCAATGTTTGTGCGTAGATAGACAAGCCATCTAATACTAGATTTTGGTGTAATTTACACGAGTGCTTAATGCGTAATGCAGCAACCTTGCTATCGCCACCCGTAAGCACAACCACCAAATCACCAAACTCATGCAGATAATGTTCAATTTGAGCATCAATCATGGTGGTAAACATTTGCCCTGTACCACAAGCCCAAGCATCACTAGTATTGCTACCCAACTTTTGATTGTGTAGTTGTTGAGATTCTGTACAAAACTGATCAAAACTACGACGCAGTTTACCCAAGCCCGGCATAATCAAGCCGCCTTGGTGCGTGTCATCAG
>CAZKWW010000105.1:0-3618 GCA_964556635.1 uncultured Candidatus Ruthturnera sp. | reverse complement strand
AGAGTATTTTTGGGGGTATAATAGAATGCTTACAGTTGATGGTTTATTTGGTGCAGGTGATGCTGTTGGTGGTACACCACACGCATTCTCATCAGGTTCATTTACTGAAGGTCGTTTATCTGCGAAAGCCGCTTGTAAATATATTGACGATGGTAAAGCAGATGGTATCAATGTTTCTCAGAAGCAAATTGATGATCGTAAAGAAGAAATTTACAAGCCTTTAACTACTTACCAAGTTGGTAGTAATGAAATCGTTGGTGGTACTGTATCTCCAAGTTACATCTTGCCATTCCCTGGTCTGCAACGTTTACAGAAGTTGATGGATGAGTACGCAGGTGGTGTAACAGTACAATACATGACTAACGACAAGCTTCTTAACATGGGTCTAGCTAAGATGAAGATTTTAGAAGAAGACTTAGATAAAGTTGCTGCAGAAGACATTCACCAGTTGCTACGTGCATGGGAGCTTAAGCACCGTCACCGTACTTCTGAGTGTGTAATTCAGCATACGTTATTCCGTGAGGAAACTCGTTGGCCTGGTTACTACTACCGTGGTGATAAGATGAAGCTAGACGATAAGAACTGGCACGTGTTGACAACTTCTCATCGTGATCGTGTTACTGGTGAATACAAGATGGAGAAACAACCGTTGTATCACTTAGTTGACGAGAAGTAAAAAACTCGCTTAACAAAGGCTTATTATTAGGCCTTTGTTAGATATTCTTAAAAAACCAACATAAGTTTATGTTGGTTTTTTTACTTCTTTTAATGGAGAATAACAGATGGACATTCTTGAAAAATCTGAAAAAGAATTACTAGGAATCGCACGCCCAATGTGGGATGACTTGGTTAAGTATTCTAATAATGCAAACTATGGCGCATTTACGAGAAATTTTTCTGAAGAGATGCTTCGTGGTGCAAACGAAATTGAAATGGGCAAGCAGTTTGCTAGAAGTGAATTGACAAAAAATTTAGATGAAGATGTTGAATTTATGGGTACGATTCGTCGTGGCGAATATGTAACGGTTTTATTCAAACAAAAACATAAGAAGAAAGCAGGTGAATGGTTAGGTCGTTTAGTGCTTGGCTATGAAGGCGACAAAATAAAGATTTTCGGCGCAACTATTTTTTAAGTTTTTACATTCAGAAGGACACAAGTGAAAAAGTTGATAATTGAAGACGGCAAGTTTGTCGAGCTTAAATATAAAATACTTGATAAAAAAACCAATGATGTTTTGTCTGAGGTTGAATTTCCGTTAGGCTATATTCAAGGCATTAGTGAGATTTTATCGCCAGAGGTAACAGCTGAGCTGGTTGGTCAAGTTGAGGGTGATATTGTTGAGTTGCCAGTTGATATGGACCAAATATACGGCCCTCGTGACGAATCTTTGGTGGCAACCATGCCATTAGATAGCTTAGATGAAGATCTAAGGAAGGTCGGCACTATGATTCCAATGGAGAATGATAAAGGCGACCGTATAAACTTTACAGTTATTCAAATTAATGAAAACTCAATCACAGTGGATGGTAATAATCCGCTTTGTGGTCGAGAAGTAACTTTTGTACTTGAGGTGGTAACAGTCCGTGAGCCAACACATGAAGAAGCCAGACTAGGCGGCCCTGTTGACGATGTGATGCCTGGCCTCAAAAACGCACAATCAATACACTAACTATTATGGACTTTACACAATCAGAAGTTGACATTATTCAAAAACACGTTGATGATCGCTGGAGAGAAAAAGATCATGGCGTACATTTGGGTGATATTGAAGTAGATGGAAAAGAGCAGCCAGCTGCGGTATGGGAGCATAAGCACTACACTTTCATTGTGATCAAAATAGGTGCTTTTAAATACAGAGCTTTGTTTTATTTTCTGCGCGATAAGCGCTTTGATGCTGGCGTTGATGAATACAATGACTTAGATGAGTGTGTTGACTCTATCATGAAGGCACAAGCTGATTTTTCGCTTTCTAAGAGTACAAATGCCCTCAAACCCAAAGAAAATAAATCAAGTTAAGCATTATCTAACTGTTGATAAAGATGAGAGGGCGCTATTAGCGCCCTTTTTTAATTGTATTTTTAATTATGACAGTCGCATCATTCTTTTTGTCTAATTAATCCTTGATATAATCACACACATTATATTTTTGAGGAGAAATTTATGACATTGCCTGCTTTAGGTGAACTTAGTGAAGAAATCGTTGCTTTATTCTTTATTATTTTTTGTGTTTCTATTGTCTTCGGTGCGGTTGCACGTAAGACTGATTTTTGTCCGCTAGGCGGTATTGCAGACGTTGTTCATAGCGGCAATACGGGTCGTTTATCAATGTATTTTTTTGCCATTGCCGTTGCTATTCTTGGTGTCACTATTTTTGAAGCATTAGAGGTTTTTAGCGCTGATGGCACTCGCCCTCCTTATCGAATGAGTCAATTTCGTTGGCCGGCTTATTTAGTTGGTGGCGTTTTTTTTGGTATTGGTATGACATTGTGTCGTGGTTGTGGCATGAAAAGTATTCTTAATTTGGGTGGTGGAAATCTAAAAACCGTTGTTGCTATTTTAGGCATGGGTGGTGCGGCAGTATTAATGCTATACGTTGAAGGATTTTTTAATGATTACTTCTTGTCCTGGGTTCTACCAGCTTCACCTAATTTAGATAATTATGGATTTGAAATGCAAGACTTAGGCACGATTATTGGTAGTCTTTTAGGGGTTGAGGTTTCAACAATGCGCATCGTGATTGGATTGATGTTATCACTATTAATTATGAGTCTGGTTTTCAAAAGCAAAGACTTTGTTGCCAGACGTGATAATTGGATTGGTGGCTTTATAATTGGCGCACTGATCGTCGGTGCCTTTTATATCTCTGGAGGTCCTATTGGTGAGCTAGCTAATGAAGCTTCTGAGTTTAGTGACAACCCTCAGTATGGCATGGGTACACAGTCTTATACTTTTATTAGACCAATGGGTGACCTGCTTTATATTGCTTCTAACCCTCAGTGGTATATTTTGACTTTTGGTTTGGTGGCTTTCCTGGGTGTGGGCACAGGGTCAGTACTAATTTCTATCTTAACCAGACGTTTTAAAATCATTTGGTTTAATTCCGTTGGCGAAGCCTTGCGTTACGCAATTGGTGGTGTGATGGTTGGTATTGGCGGTATTTTAGGTATGGGTTGCACCTTGGGTCAAGGTATTGCCGGAACATCAACTTTATCATTAGGATCGTTTGTTGATTTATTTGCTCTTATGCTAGGTGCTTATATTGGCATACGCATGCAAAAACAATTTATGCATGACCATGAAGTCCCAAGTGCTGATTAGTTGTTTTATTTAGACGAAAAAAAGGCGTGCAATAGCACGCCTTCTTATTATCTTTTAATTAACTACCCTAGTAAAGGCGCACCTAATAAAGGAATAATCATGATTGCAACAATGTTGATAATCTTGATCAGTGGGTTAATGGCAGGGCCAGCCGTATCTTTGTATGGGTCACCAACAGTGTCGCCAGTGACGGCTGCCTTGTGAGCATCAGAACCTTTGCCACCAAAGTTACCGTCTTCGATATACTTCTTAGCGTTGTCCCATGCACCACCACCAGTCGTCATCGATACAGCAACAAA
>CAZKWW010000104.1:0-3632 GCA_964556635.1 uncultured Candidatus Ruthturnera sp. | reverse complement strand
TTTTAAGCGTTTCTGCTTCTTTATAGGTAAATTCCCAGTGGCCGACCATCACATCAACACCGAGCATATTACAAGCTTCTACCATGTCAGCGCCACGTGTCCAAAGCGAGGTGCCTGACCCCTGCCACGTATCACCACCATCAACGGTTAGTGTGTTTTGTACACCACCAGCACTCTCACGTAAGGATTCTAGTACGGTTTTAATCTGACCAAAACCACCAGTCTTGCCGTATTTGGCTGCCAGTTCTTCAAAGTTATTATAAGTAAAGGCATACGCCTCAGGAGAACCTGGCTTGACACCAATTTCTTTTAAAAGATTGTTGCCCACCACGTGTGGTAGCTTGCCAAAGGTATCGCCAAAACCGAGATTAACATTCGGCTCGCGGAAATAGTTTGGTAGTAAATTACCATGTGTATCGGTAATGTGCAAAATGCGTGCATTACCTGTTTTTGGCACTTCATACATGTTGTCTTGTGATACCAACTTTGCTGATGCATCACTACCACAACCACTAATCATGCCAGCTGCTGAACCCGCACCTAAAACTTTAATGAACTCTCTACGTGTTAAAGCCATATCTCCCCCTCAGTGAATAATTAAAAAATATTTTTATTAAATTTAGACCTAATATTGTAACCGATTTTTTTAGCAAGGATGTCATTAGTAGCAACAGAAACAATACTAGGAGGTTTAATTATAAACAAAGATGGGGGGGTGGAGAAATATCACCAAAAACTCTGACTCGATAATAATTCTTTATAATAAGCACAATGAATATTGCTCAACTACTCGCTGATATTACCTCGACATCTATCGATGTTGAAATACAAGGCTTATGTCTAAATGCTGACCATAGCCAAACAGGTGATGTTTTTGTTGCATTACAAGGTGCATCGTCACACGGCATGACTTATATCAACCAAGCCATTGAAAATGGTTGTGTTGCCGTATTGGTAGATTCTCAAGATTTAGAATGCGGCATACCTACTATTCGTATTGACAACCTTAAACAGCACTTACCTACTTTGGCAAACAGATACTACTCTGGAGCAACTCAGGTGGAAATAATTGGGGTCACGGGCACCAATGGAAAAACTTCAGTGAGTTACTTTATTTCACAATTATTGGATCGACTTGGTGTTAAAAATGGTCTGATTGGCACATTAGGCATTACCCATAGTCATGTGGTTTCAAATAATACCACACCTGATATTTTGACACTCTATAAAGCACTTCATCAATATCACCTTGATGGTATTAATACAGCGGTACTAGAGGTTTCTTCTCACGGATTAGATCAAGACAGAGTGGCAGGTCTGAATTTTAAACAAGCTGTTTTTACCAATCTGACACAAGACCACTTAGACTATCACCAAAGTTTAGAGCAATATCGAGATACCAAGCTCAAACTGTTTGCGTTTGAATCTGTTAAAAGTGTGGTGATTAATCGTGATGATGCTCAGTATTTGGATTTTTTAGCTGTCTCCAAATATGCCAAACAAACAACTTATGGTTTAGATGATTTTGAAAAAATCAACGCCACTACCGAGGGATTTTTATGCCAACTCGATGGCTTTGTGTTCGAAGTGCCTTTATTAGGTCGATTTAATTTATCTAATGTTTTGGCTGCAATGAATAGTGTTGAGCAACTCGGCTTTGAGCGCTCAAGTATTATTCCATTATTACATCACTTGTTTTCGCCAACAGGTCGAATGCATCGTATCAAAAACACACTGGCCTGGGTTGATTATGCTCACACGCCAGATGCGATTAAAAATGCCATTAATACTTTACAAGGACACTATCCAGATCACCAAGTTCGCGTTGTCTTTGGTTGCGGTGGTGATCGTGACCAAGACAAGCGCGCCAAAATGGGCAAGATTGCAAGCAAACTGGCTAACACTATTGTGCTTACTAATGACAACCCTAGAAGCGAAGACCCGCAAGCGATTATTAACGATATCCTAAGTGGTATTGATGACAGCTTTGAATTAGACATTACCCTTGATAGGCAGCTGGCTATTGAAACGGCCATCACCACTTTGAACGAAAATGAATGCTTACTGATTGCTGGCAAAGGTCATGAATCTACCCAAGAGTTTAAAGACCAGACATTGGTCTTAAGTGATATCGAGATTGCGCAAAATGCTGTCATCTAATACCAATACCCTTGCTTCAGTACTAGGCGTTGGCACAGTCACTGGTGTTGATTTCACAGGGGTGTGTACCGACACAAGACAACGCATGGATGGCGCTTTATTTATTGCACTCGTTGGCGACAACTTTGATGCGCACGACTATCTTGATGAGGCTAAAAAAATGGGCGCAGTCGCCGCCATTGTCAGTAAACCTGTGTCAACCAATCTAGCCACCTTATTAGTAGACGACACTCAAATTGCACTGGCTGATATTGCACGTTGGCATCTCAACAACATCAAACCAATGATGGTGGCAATCACCGGTAGTAATGGTAAAACCACCACTAAGAACATGTTGGCGAATATATTAAAGCTAAAAGCGCCAACGCTTGCCACTAAAGGCAACCTTAATAATCATCTTGGTGTGCCAATGACTTTGCTAGAATTAGAAGAAAAGCACCAATACGCGGTGATTGAAATGGGTGCTAATCATGTAGGAGAGATTGCTTATTTGCGTGATCTTGTACAACCTGACATTGCACTCGTTACCAATACAGGTGATGCGCACATTGGTGAATTTGGTGGCTTTGATAATCTCGTTAAAGCCAAAGGCGAGATCTACTCTAAAGATAGCCAAAACATCATTAACACCAAAACTAATTTTACTGGTGATATAAGCTTTGGTGATGGTGGCGATATTTTTGCCAGTAATATCAATAACAACCGTTTCGACTTGAATATTGCCGATCAAAAAGTTAGTATTATTTTGCAGCTAATAGGCCAGCACAATATCGATAACGCCTTAGCGGCAAGTAGCTGCGCACATGCGCTAGGTATTGATATTAACACCATTAAACAAGGCTTGGAAAATACCCAAGCTGAAAAAGGTAGGCTCAGTGTTATTCAAAAATCAGGCCTAACTATTATTGACGATACTTATAATGCCAGCCCACAATCCATGAAGGCGGCAATCAGCACACTACTAAACTTCACAGGTAAAAAAATTGCCGTACTCGGTACCATGGCAGAGTTAGGCGGTGAAGCCAAAACTTTCCATCAAGAAATTGGCCAACTGGCCAAAGATTCGCTAGATGCTGTTTACACTTATGGCGCGTTAGCCAAACATTACGGTGGTATTCATTTTGATGATTTAGAACAACTGGCTGACCACATCATTAGCAATCATACCAATGCTACAGTGCTCATTAAAGGCTCGCGCATGGTCCAGCTCGACCAATTGGTAGAGCACTTACAAAAATAAACCACTTCTCACTTGACCTTTGCTTCAAATGTGGCGATAATTACGCGCTTTATACATTTCCTAGAAATTGTATAGATTTTTATTAAAAACGATAAATTACAAGGCATTTTTTATCAGGCAGTATATTTAATACGCCAGATAGAAAATAACACAGTAATTTGAAGTTTTTAGAAAAATTTGCGCTCGTAGCTCAACTGGATAGAGTACTCGGCTACGAACCGAGCGGTTGCAG
>CAZKWW010000103.1:0-3681 GCA_964556635.1 uncultured Candidatus Ruthturnera sp. | reverse complement strand
TGGGCCTTCAATAAAGGTTTGTACGTCATGTTTCCAAGCAATTTTTGTCAGCTCACCTAAGGTTTCTAACTCGCCAAATTGCGCTGCATCATTGGCATCAGCAATACAACCTGGACGCAAACCATCTCCTAGCGAAAAAGTAATATCGTACTGCTTCATAATTTCACAAATTTCTTCAAAGTGCGTATAAATAAAGCTTTCTTGATGATGCGCCAAACACCACTTAGCCATAATAGAACCACCACGTGACACAATGCCAGTAATGCGATCAATCGTGAGTGGTACGTGTTGTAAGCGTACACCTGCATGAATGGTGAAATAATCCACGCCTTGCTCAGCTTGTTCAATGAGCGTATCTCTAAACACTTCCCAATTAAGGTCTTCAGCAATGCCATTTACTTTTTCTAAAGCTTGATAAATTGGCACCGTGCCAATGGGTACAGGTGAATTGCGAATAATCCACTCACGGGTTTCATGAATATTTTTACCGGTGGATAAATCCATAATCGTATCAGCACCCCAACGAATGCCCCACACCATCTTGTCAACCTCTTCTTCAATACTAGAGCCAAGCGCTGAATTACCAATATTACCATTAATTTTCACCATGAAATTACGGCCAATAATCATCGGCTCGGTTTCTGGATGATTAATATTGGCTGGAATCACCGCGCGACCGCGCGCCACTTCATCTCGAACAAATTCAGGGGTAATAACATCAGGAATTGAAGCACCAAAGCTCTCACCTTTTTGCTGGCCAATTTGATCTTTGTATTCTTGCCATTTGCAATTTTCACGAATAGCAATATATTCCATCTCAGGGGTGATAATGCCTTGCTTGGCATAATGCATTTGTGTCACATTTTTGCCTTCTTTTGCGCGTTTAGGGTTGCTTAAATGCTCAAAACGTAGCGAGTCTAGCTCAGCATTATCAAGACGCTCATTAGAAAAAGTTGAGCTTAATTCATCTAGATTTTCTGTGTCATTGCGCTCGTTAATCCAATTTGAACGAATGCTATCTAAACCTTTACGTAAGTCAATCTGTACGCTTGGATCAGTATATACGCCAGATGTATCATAGACATGGATTGGGTCATTTTTTTCAGCCAGTTCGCCAATAGTATCAGTCAGTGTAATTTCACGCATGGGCACTTGAATATCCGTGCGCGACCCCTCAACATAAATTTTTTGAGAGTTGGGAAAGGGCTGAATGAATGCCTCTTTGACATTTGACATTGTTTTTAACGTTCTGTTTGCTGTGCTCATTGTTGTATAATCGGTTAAATTATTAAGAAATAATTATTAAAAAATCAAGATGTCCATTTTAACCCATAGACCACGTCGCATGAGAAAACACGCATATACCCGTGAATTAATGCGTGAAAATACACTAACTACCGATGACTTAATCTTTCCTATCTTTATCGTTGAAGGCGAGAATCAGCGCCAAAGCATTGACTCTATGCCAGATATCGAGCGCTTAAGTATTGACCAACTATTGATTGAAGCAAGTGAATTGGTTGATTTAGGGATTCAGGCAATTGCCCTGTTTCCAGTGGTATCGGAAAATAAAAAATCACTAGAAGCGGAAGAGGCTTTTAATCAAGATGGCTTAGCACAACGCGCTGTTCGCGCGCTCAAAGAAAACTACCCAACGCTAGCAGTGATTACCGATGTTGCATTAGATCCATTTACTACCCATGGGCAAGACGGGCTGATTGACGATAGTGGTTATGTTTTAAATGACGAAACTACCGAAGTATTGGTAAAGCAAGCGCTATCACATGCACAAGCAGGTGCAGATATTGTTGCGCCATCAGATATGATGGATGGCCGTATTGGCGCGATTCGTGATGCTTTGGAAGAAAATGAATTTATTCATACTAACATATTGGCCTACTCCGCCAAATATGCTTCTAACTATTATGGGCCGTTTCGTGATGCGGTTGGCTCTGCTAAAAACTTAGGTGAGTCTAGCAAAGAAACCTACCAAATGGACCCTGCAAATGCCAATGAGGCCATTCGTGAAGTAGGTCTAGATATTGAAGAAGGCGCCGACATGGTGATGATTAAGCCAGGCCTACCTTACTTAGACATTGTGCATCAAGTTAAACAAACTTTCGGCATGCCAACCTTTGCCTACCATGTGAGTGGTGAGTACGCTATGCTCAAGGCAGCTAGCCAAAATGGCTGGATTAACGAGCGCCCAGTAGTACTTGAAACCTTACTTTCTTTCAAACGTGCTGGTGCTGATGGCATCCTAACCTACTATGCCAAGCAAGCAGCTAAGTGGTTGAAATAAAAACAATTATTTTATATATTAAAATATAATAATATTCTTATATAGTTCTTAAAATAGTGTATAATACGCAACTATTATTCAACCCCTATTTTGAGAATTTATCATGGAAAACAAATCACTTTTTGCAGCAATTTCTTTAACTATTGCACTAATTGCAGGCTTCTTCTTTTATAGCAATCAAATTGCTCAACTTGAAAATGAAATTACTAGCATTACTACTGAGTACAACGCAAAAATTAATGCAGCTCAATCTGTATCTGAGACTGAGGACAATACACAAACTTCTACTCTTGAAGATTTAAATAATCAATTAATTGATGCACGCTCTGCTTTACAAGCAGCACAACAAAAATTAACTTTAGCCACAAGTAAATCTAGCGTTCTAAATGATGAAATGTCACAAATGCATGATGCACGTGGTGAGGTCAACACCTTAAAAGACTCCCTTGAAGACAAACAAAAAGAGCTGGTAGTTTCAACTGAAAAATTAGACTATCTTCAAAGTGTATTTCAAAATCAGAATAAAGCGATCATTTCTAAAAATATGGCTCGTATTGATGAACTAAAAGAAACATCAACTGGAATAGCAGTTACTGGGTTAGTGGTCCCAGCGATTGGTGCTGCGACTTTGGTTTCATATACAGTTGAAGAAATCAATAACTATTGTGCAAATATCAAAAATACAATGGCACTTGAAAAGAAAGTTTTTGGTAAAGTTGTATCGCTAGATAACAACCTACAGCAAGACTACCATCAACAGTGTGTTGTCAGCTTGAAAGACAAAGTTAAAAAAGGCTTGAAAAAACTTCAAGCCAAATAACAAAACTTAGGCGATTCGATTAGCAATCAAATCTTGCACGACTTCAGGCTCTGCTAATGTCGATGTATCGCCTAGATTAGCATAATCATCCTCAGCAATTTTTCTTAGAATTCGACGCATAATCTTACCTGAACGAGTTTTTGGCAGCCCAGGTGCAAATTGAATTTTGTCAACTGTTGCAATAGGCCCAATCTCACTACGAACCAATTTAACCAACTCTGCTTTTAAGGCATCACTTGGCTCGACCGTGCTCATCAAAGAAACATAAGCATAAATGCCTTGACCTTTAATATCATGAGGATAGCCTACCACTGCAGATTCAGAAACACTCTCATGTAAAACCAACGCTGATTCGATCTCTGCGGTACCCAACCTGTGACCAGAAATATTTAACACATCATCAACACGACCTGTGATCCAATAATAGCCATCAGCATCGCGCTTTACACCATCACCAGCAAAATACTTGCCTGGAAAGGTTGAGAAATAGGCCTCCATAAAGCGCTCGTGATTATTATAAAGTGTACGCATTTGCCCTGGCCACGATCTGGCCAACACT
>CAZKWW010000102.1:0-3712 GCA_964556635.1 uncultured Candidatus Ruthturnera sp. | reverse complement strand
AGTGGTTAAGATTAAACGCCATGAGAATGCAGCCAAGCCAGCTTTAGAGCTAAACTTGTTCATGCGACGCTCAAACATCATCCATAAATACACAGCAACAATCACAAAGAAACCATTGTATAAAATAATATTCCAAGCAAAAATTGACTTAAAGTTATACTCGGTCATTGCCACAATTAAACGATCAGGGCGGCCTAAATCTAACACCA
The DNA here is from genome assembly GCA_964556635.1 of uncultured Candidatus Ruthturnera sp. GTDB lineage: Bacteria > Pseudomonadota > Gammaproteobacteria > PS1 > Pseudothioglobaceae > Thioglobus_C. The sequence goes on along the minus strand of CAZKWW010000102.1, from coordinate 3,503 downwards.
AAATCATCAAACCACCGGCTAATAAAGCCAGAGAAACTAGCCCAGATAAGCGTGACAAAGGTTTGTACATTTTCTTATTAAACACCGAAGAAATAGAAGCAACGTTTAGCGCACCAGAAGCTGCAACAATTAAAAACAAAGCAAATACATGTGGCATACCCCAAACAACACGATTACTCATACCAGTAACCCAATGTCCATTGTGCTCCATGTGCCATACAGAACCAAGTGCAGCCAAAATAAGTACGCCCAAGCCTGCAACCAATGCATAAAAACCTAAGCTTCTTCCCTGAGTTTGTTCGTAACGAATGTTCATAAAATTCCTAAATTATTGTGACGATTAAATACCGCTATAACGTACACCAGTATTCAGATTTAAATCTGCTCTGATTTGTGCACTTTGAACTTTTTTAAGTGTTTGATTAATTTTGCTATTGGCGTCATATAAATCACCAAAGATAACCGCATCACTATTCACACTGGCAACACAAGCTGGCGCTTCGCCCTTATCAACTTTGTGCACACATAAAGTACAAGCTTCAACTGTACCTTTACCACGTGGCATGTGCTCACGTTGATCAGTTAAGTCTTCGTGTACAAATGAACGTGCATCGTATGGACAAGCCATCATGCAATAACGACAACCAATACAAAGGTGTCTATCGACTAAAACAATGCCGTCATCACGCTTCATTGAGGCGTTCGTTGGGCAAACATCCACACAAGGTGGTTGCTCACAATGCTGACACATCAAAGGTAAGCCTGTTACCTTGCCAGTTGCTTTGTCTTTTACTTTTAGTTTTTTAATCCAACTGGCCTTTTGATTGCCAGTTGAGCGCGTTTCACCGCCCCAACCTTGCTCTTTTTGACAAGCACTAACCATGCCATCAATATTGGCTTCAGTTAGCTTATTAGTGTCAATCAACATACCCCAACGCTTTTCTTTAGTCACTGGGTTTTCGTTTGCATTGGCTGCAAATGTCGTTAAAGTAATACCACTTGCAATGGTGGCAACACCTGCGGTGGTTGCTGTTGTGGTTTTAATAAAGTCACGACGATTTAATGTTTTACTCATTATTTAGCCCCTTTGTAACTTGCACCTGGTGTTGTGCGATGACAACTAAAGCAATCAACACTCACACTTACCTTTTGATGGCAAGATGAACAAAATTGATCTTGATCGTTTACCGGATGATAGGTATTGGTGTTTTCGTCTTTATTAGCATGACACGACACACAACCTTTTAACGAGTGCTCGTCAGTGCGTACACCTTGTCTGAGTGTTTTATCACGCTTGTGATTCAAAAACTCAGGGTGCATTTTACGGATCAAGGAAACGCTATCATGGTACTGTTTGGTACTCTGTGCAGCTTCTGAATTACCACTTAAGCCATTATCTGCTTGAGCAATTGAAGCGCTCAATGCAATACTTAAGAAAACAACTAATAAACGATACATACTTTCTCTCTCTTTAATGAATTTGGATTAATCGCTACCTAGACCCATTTGAATGTAACCCGTTGGGCAAACATCCGCACAGATATGACAACCAACACATTTTGCATAGTCAGTATCAACATAACGACCTAATGTTGACTCATCTTTCTTCACTTTAAATACCGCATCTTGAGGGCAATACATCACACAGTTATCACACTCAAAACACAAACCACAAGACATACAACGACCTGCTTCTTTTTGTGCTTCTTCTGCTGTATAGCCGATTAAGCGCTCTTCAAAGTTACCTAATACGTTATCAACATCTACTAATTTATGATTACGTTGATTACGCTCTTCTTCATCAAAATGACCTAAGAATAGCTCAGTGTGAGGAATGATAGAAGCAAATGAACGATCTTCATAGTTATGTACTGCGTAATCAGCTGTATCTGTACCCTTTCCTGGTGTGCCTTTTGAATCGTAGTCTTTAGATGGTGCAAGATCCCACTCGTTTAATTTTTCCATTAAGTCAAAGTAATGTACGTCAACTTTAGGACGTGCTGACTGATCTTTACCAGCAAGGTAATCACCAATACTTTCTGCAACAATACCTGCTTGACCAATCGCAGTGGTTAATAGATGCGGGCGAACCACATCACCACAAACAAAGAAACCTGGCTTATTAGGCACTTGGTAGTTTCTGTCAGCATCAATAAAGCCTTTATCATTAAAGAATGAATCGTCCATACCTTCAGAATCAACACCTTGACCAATTGCCGCAACAATTAACTCACACTCAACGTCAAACTCAGAGCCTTCAATTGGTGTAGAGCCATCTTCTTCCATTTTTTGGAAGCGTAACGCTGTTGCACGGCCATCTTCACCTTTAATAACTTCAACTGGGCTTAACTGACCTTGAATTTCAACACCTTCACGATTTGCATCGTCAATTTCTTCTTGTGCTGCTGACATGTTTTCAACGGTAGAACGTGTTGTTAATAATACGTCAGCACCTAGGCGCTTAGAAGTATCAACCACATCGTGTGCTGTATCGTTAAAAATAATGTGCTCAGGGCGATCTTTGTCAGCAACGTTATCAATATTACCCAAACGACGAGCAACTGATACAACGTCAATAGAAGTATCACCACCACCAATACAGATAACCTTACCTGTAATGTGTTGTAGGCGACCTTGGTTGTATGCCTCAAGGAAAGCCACACCAGAAACACAGTTTGCTGCATCACCACCTGGAATTGGTAATGAACGGCCACTCATTGCACCAATGGCAAATAAAACCGCGTCATACTCTTTTTCTAATTCTTCAACCGTGACATCAACACCCACTTTGGTGTTCATTTTAGTTTCAACACCAGTCTCAATAATACGGTCAATCTCGTGCTGTAATACGTCACGCGGTACACGATAGTCTGGAATACCGTACATCATCATGCCACCCAATTGGTCGTATTTTTCAAACACGGTAACTGCATGACCTTGCTTTCGTAATTGCAGTGCCGCTGCTAAACCACCACAACCACCACCAATGATGGCTACTTTTTTGCCGGTATCTTTAGCATCAATATTAAATTTAAAACCTTCTTCCTTGGCATTATCACCAATGAACTGCTCAACTGCATTAATACCAATCGTATCTTCTACTTCGTTACGGTTACAACCATCTTCACATGGTGCTGGGCAAACACGACCCATAATTGATGGGAATGGATTTGCATCAGTAGAACGACGGAAGGCATACTCTTGCCATGACATGTCGCCAGATGGCTTTTCCATACCACGTACGATATCTAACCAGCCACGAATGTTGTGGCCTGATGGACATGAGCCTTGACAAGGTGGTGTTTGAGCAATGTAAGTTGGACACTTGTAAGACGTGTCATTTTGGAAAATCTTTTGGTTCCATGGTACTGAGCCTAACTCATCACCTTCGTCCTTAAACATTCTGAAAGTATGATTGTCACGTTACTAAATTTGTCCATATGGATTTTTTTGCATATCAATTCTCCTTAACTATTATTCTGTTACTTCTTCAGATTCTTCAC
>CAZKWW010000101.1:0-3801 GCA_964556635.1 uncultured Candidatus Ruthturnera sp. | reverse complement strand
GCGAACAATAACCGCTAATTCATAAGCATAAGTTGGATCATAAGAAATACAATTTGGAATGGTGTTAGCTACCAAATGCGAATCACCATCTTGGTGTTGTAAGCCTTCGCCATTCAGTGTTGTACGCCCTGCTGTGCCGCCGATTAAGAAGCCTTTGGCTTGCATATCACCTGCTGCCCAAGCCAAATCACCCACACGTTGGAAACCAAACTTAGAGTAATAAATATAGAATGGAATCATCGTGGTATTATGCGTTGCATAGGCTGTTGCTGCCGCGATCCAATCAGAGATTGCACCTGCTTCATTAATACCTTCTTGTAATACCTGGCCTTTTTTGTCTTCTTTGTACCACATAACTTTATCGTGGTCTTCTGGCTGGTAAAGCTGACCAGATGCTGAGTAAATACCGAGCTGCCTAAACAAGCCTTCCATACCAAAGGTACGTGCCTCATCAGGGATGATTGGCACCACTTTAGGGCCGAGTTGCTTGTCACGAACTAATAACGTCATAATACGGTTAAGCGCCATTGTGGTTGACATTTCACGATCACCACTTGACTCTAATAAAGCTTTAAAAACCTCTAATTCTGGGGCTTTTAAATCTTCTAATTCAAATGAACGCACTGGCACTGAACCACCCAACTTTTCACGTTGAGCTTTCATGTAAGTCATTTCTTCACTATCAGGGGCTGGCTTATAAAAATTAAGTTCTTTAGCGTCAGTTTCAGTAACTGGCACATCAAAACGTTTAGCAAAAATTTCCACTTGCTCTAAGCCAAGCTTCTTTTGCGAGTGCGTGGTGTTTTGACCTTCACCAGCTTCACCCATACCGTAACCCTTGACGGTTTTAGCTAAGATAACACTCGGCTTATCGCTACAAGCTTTCGCCGCGTGGTAAGCTTGGAACACTTTATAAGGATCATGACCACCACGATTTAAGTGATAAATCTCATCGTCACTCATGTGTTCAACCATGGCTAATAATTCAGGATACTTGCCAAAGAAATGCTTACGCACATAAGCGCCATCTTTAGCCTTGTAGGCTTGATACTCACCGTCTACGACTTCTTCCATGCGCTTTCTAAGTAAACCATCGGTATCTTTGGCGAATAACTCATCCCACTTGCCACCCCAGATTACTTTAATCACATTCCAGCCTGCGCCACGGAACATGCCTTCTAATTCTTGAATAATCTTACCATTGCCTCGTACTGGGCCATCAAGGCGCTGTAAATTACAATTGATCACAAACACAAGGTTGTCTAGTTTTTCACGACCTGCCATTGAAATCGCACCGAGTGATTCTGGCTCATCCGTTTCACCATCACCCAAATACGCCCAAACCGTACGCTTGTCGGTTTGTTTAATTTCGCGATGATGAAGATACTTCATAAAACGCGCTTGATAAATCGCCATGATTGGACCTAAGCCCATTGACACGGTTGGGAACTGCCAAAAATCTGGCATTAACCATGGATGCGGGTAAGAGCTCAAACCATCTTTACCCGCCTCTTGGCGGAATAACAACATCTGCTCTTCAGTGATACGCCCTTCTAAATAAGCACGAGAATAAATACCCGGAGAAATATGCCCTTGGAAGAAAATTAAATCTGCACCTTGATCAGCATCAGGGCCACGATAAAAGTGATTAAACGCCACTTCGTATAGGGTTGCACTTGAAGCAAATGAGGCGATATGGCCACCAAGATCATAAGGTAGTTGGTTGGCTTTGACCACCATTACCATTGCATTCCAACGAATAATAGCTGATATCTTTTCTTCAATTTCAGGGCTAATATTAGTCTCAACTTCCTTGTCCAAACCAATACTATTAAGGTATGCCGTATTCACACCACTTGGCAAATCCATGCCTTCGTGATGCGCCATATCCATTAGCTGATTTAATAGGAATTTTGCACGGTCATCACCTTCGACTTTAGCGACAGATTTAAAGGCTTCTAGCCATTCTTGGGTTTCTAACGGATCAATATCTTGATTTGCCATAATAAACGAAATTTGTTTATAAAAATAAACTGATTATCCCAAATTTATAAAGCCTTAAAAGCCTACTTTACAAAATATTTGGTGAATAAAAGTGCCCCAATAAAACCAAGAATTCCAAAGCTTATTTGCCACAATTCTGTTGCAGGAAATAAACGCATACCAGCATAACTACCAACAAATAATGCCAAGATTGGAAAAATGTAGAGCATAAAGGCTCGTGAGAATAATTCAGATGATGAAATCTCTAAAGTAACAAAATCACCCACACTCACCCCGTTTTGAATGGGTTTATTAAAGGTAGAATAATGATCAAAATAATTAGCCAATATGCCTGTGCCACAGCCACTACTCGCTGAACAACTATGACACCCACCTGAACGATTGACTTTAAGCGTCATCGTTTCATTCTCAAGTGCAATTACTTCAAATTGTTCTTTCATTAAGTGTGCTCTTTGTGATTAAAATAAACCATTTATTTGAATTCATTTTATCAGCATGCCAATTTCACAATCCATTTTTAAAGCTTACGATATTCGCGGTATTGTCGAACAAGATCTTACCCCTGAAGCAGTCAAACTTATCGGCCTTGCGATTGGCAGTGAATCCATCGCCAAAGGTGAACGCGGTGTTGTGGTTGGGCGTGATGGTCGTTTGAGTGGTCTCGCGCTAATGGATGCTTTAAAAGATGGCTTAAAGGCAAGTGGCTGTCATATTGTTGATATCGGCATGGTGCCCACCCCACTGGTGTATTACGGCACATATACCAAAGCTGCCACAAGTGGTGTAATGATCACCGGCTCGCACAATCCACCGGAATACAACGGCTTTAAAATTATGATTGCTGGCGAAACACTCTCGGGTGATCGCATTCAAGAGCTGTATCAACGCATTAAAAATAATGATTTTAATACCGGCCACGGCACGTCAACCAAAGTTGATATTGAGCAAGATTATATTGATCGTATCAAATCAGATATTAAACTCGACAAGACGCTCAACATTGTTGTTGATGCGGGCAATGGCGTGGCCGGCAATATTGCGCCAAAACTGTTCGAGCAACTCGGCGCTAAAGTCACTAAGCTATTTTGCTTGGTAGATGGCACTTTCCCTAACCACCATCCTGATCCATCAAAACCTGAAAACTTGATTAACATTATTCAAGAAGTAAAAGATACCGGCGCTGACATGGGTTTTGCCTTTGATGGCGATGGCGACCGACTTGGCTTGATTGACAATAAAGGCAATGTTATTTGGGCAGATCGCCAGATGATTCTATATTCAAGAGATATTCTTGAGCGCAACCAAGGTGCCAAAATTGTATTTGATGTTAAATGTTCATCACTACTACCAAAAGATATTGCCGAGCATGGCGGCGAGCCAATTATGTCACGCACTGGTCACAGCTTCATCAAGGCTAAACTTAAAGAAACGGGTGCAGCACTTGGCGGTGAAATGAGTGGCCATATCTTCTTTAAAGAGCGTTGGTACGGCTTTGACGATGCCCTATACACCGGTGCTCGCTTACTAGAAATACTATCAAAAACCAACAAAACTTGTGCCGAGGTTTTTGCCGATTTACCTGATAGCATCAACACACCAGAAATCAACATTCACTTTGACGAACAAGGTCAGCAATTTGATGCAATGGACAAACTCGCTAAAAATGTGAGTTTTGAAGGCGCAGAAATAACCACTATTGATGGCGTACGCGTTGATTATCCAAACGGCTGGGGCTTAGTTCGCCCATCAAACACCACGCCATGCTTGGTACTGCGCTTTGAGGCAGATAATCAAAAA
>CAZKWW010000100.1:0-3906 GCA_964556635.1 uncultured Candidatus Ruthturnera sp. | reverse complement strand
CCAGACTACGTGGTAATGAAAAAAGAAATGGTAGGCAAAAAATTACCATCATTTGAAGTATAAGGAAATTAATCGATGAATGTTATTTTATTAGGTCCTCCGGGCGCAGGTAAAGGTACTCAAGCAACCAACATTTGTGAGAAGTATTCCATTCCACAAATCTCAACAGGCGACATGCTACGCGCTGCTGTTAAAGCGGGCACACCGCTAGGCATTGAAGCTAAAAAAGTGATGGACGCAGGTGGTTTGGTTTCTGATGACATTATCATTGGTTTGGTAAAAGAAAGGATTCAAGAAAGTGACTGCGCAAATGGTTTTTTATTTGATGGCTTTCCACGTACCATTGCTCAAGCTGAAGCATTAAAAACTGACGGTGTAAACATCGACTATGTTGTTGAAATTCAAGTACCTGATGAAGATATTGTTGCTCGTATGTCAGGTCGTCGTGCTCATTTAGCGTCAGGTCGTACTTATCATGTTGTTTACAACCCACCTAAAGTAGAAGGTAAAGACGATATCACGGGTGAAGACTTGGTGCAACGTGCTGATGATAATGAAGACACTGTTCGTTCTCGTTTAGAAGTTTATCATGAGCAAACTCAGCCTTTGGTTGACTACTATCAATCATGGATGAATGAAGACAGCAATGCGCCTAAATATGGCGCCGCTAATGGTGTCGGATCATTAGACGAAGTTAGAGATCGTGTTTATGCAAATCTTGGCTAAAGCTCAGTTTGCAAAATAAAATGGGGGCTTATGTCGTAATGGCATAAGCCTTTTTTTTGAATTTTTATAACAGAAAAAAATGAATAAAACTGGCCCAAGAGAAATCAGCATTCCGTTTCGCCCTATTCCATTAGATGTGCCTGATGGCATGAAGCCTAATGAGTTTTTTAACTCACCTGAAAATTTGGCGGATCTTACACAAAACAATGGACTACTCACTAACGATGAAGACTTATTGCTTTATCGAAAAGCTTTGGGGCATTCTAATGAGTTTGATTGCTCTATTATTTACAACACCTCACAAAGTGTTTTAAACCCTTTGGGTCGACCAGTGCGTCGCACACAATTGCCAAGCCGTGTTAGAAAAGTCTGGAATCGCATGAATCAAATTGTGATTGGTTTTATGTTAGAGCATTATCCTGACCCAAAAAAACATTTGATACTTGCAGGTGAGGCATCACTTGATGCAACTTGGCCTATTACCTCAGCAGGCGTACCCAGTATTCGTATGTTGCACAATCACTTTATTGTATTTGACAAGACTGAACTAGAAAACGCACCACTAGCAGATGTCAACAACCCTAATCTAACCGATGGCGGGCAACACTCTTTATTTGCTGCCTACATGCAAGATGTCTATGTTGAATTTTTATCATCGCTTGATTTAAAAATACTTAAACCTATTGAAGGCGATGCCTCTAATCTGGCGTTAACCGGTTATCCGCAAGGATTACCAAGCTGGGAGATACAAGGCGGTATTGATAGCTTAAAGAATATTGATTTTTGGAAAGAATATGATCTCGTGCTTAAAGGATTTTTAGATTTTTATCGCACCTTTTTTGCTCAAGTATCAAGTCGAAATTCTGGGGTGCCTAGTAATGCTTATTTTCCAAAGGAAATTGAAAAAACACTGCTATTTAATAATTGTTTCTTATCTGCTGCTAAAAAAGTACGTGACAAATGCATTAGTGATGCAAAATATGCATCAGCCATAAGATGGCAGCCAGCATTCAAACAACTTATTTATCGTAATGATGAAGGCAAGCTAATTGTTACTATTTCTCAAAATTCTATCGGCAATGCCATTACAGAGCTTCTGGGTGTCGTGGTTAACCGAACTCCTGATGCAAAAGCCTATGAAAAAGACGAAGACGCATTGATTGAAAAACTATTAAAACTAAGATCTAGACTAATTGAGGCAGATCTTGGGCATGGAATTGAGACCAAATATTGGAGTAAATAGTAAAATGCTTGACTTGGGTCAAATTTAACCAAATTAGCATGCTATTGCCTTGTTCATCAAATGAGAATTAACTATAATCATTGCTGAACAAATTTATATATAAATCAAAAGGAGGAAAGAAAGAAATGGATACACTAACTATGGCCATCGGGGCTTCAATTATTGCCGTTTTATACGGCTTATTTACCATTACCTGGATTAACAAACAATCTGCAGGCACAGACAAAATGAAAGAAATTTCAGATGCGATTGCAGAAGGCGCAAAAGCCTACCTCAATCGCCAATACACAACCATCGGCATGGTTGGTTTTGCCTTGTTGATTGTGATTTCTCAAGTACTGAGTTACTCAGTAGCTCTTGGGTTTTTAATTGGCGCGGTGTTATCAGGTGCCACTGGTTATATTGGTATGAACGTATCAGTTAAATCTAATTCTCGTACAGCTGAAGCTGCTAAAAATGGCATTAATGCTGCTTTCCAAGTTGCCTTTAAAGGTGGTGCAGTCACTGGTATGCTAGTTGTTGGTTTAGCGTTATTAGGTGTTGCTGGATTCTACGCTGGTTTGTTGGCCAATGGTGTTACACAAGCTGATGCACTACATGCCTTAATTGGTTTAGCGTTTGGTGGTTCACTCATTTCAATCTTCGCACGTTTAGGCGGCGGCATCTTTACTAAAGGCGCTGATGTTGGTGCTGATATCGTTGGTAAAGTTGAAGCTGGCATCCCTGAAGATGATCCACGTAACCCTGCTGTAATTGCTGATAACGTTGGTGATAATGTTGGTGACTGTGCAGGTATGGCTGCTGACTTATTTGAAACCTACGCGGTAACCATTGTTGCCACTATGATGCTTGGCGGTATTCTTACTGGCCTTCCTGCTGACGCAGTTCTTTACCCATTAGCTTTAGGTGCGGTTTCAATCATTGCTTCAATTGTCGGCACCTTCTTTGTGAAAGTATCTGATGGCGGCTCTATTATGGGTGCACTTTACAAAGGTTTAATTGTATCTGCCATATTAGCAGCAGTTGCTTTCTACTTTGTTACTGATGACATGGGTATGGGCATGAACTTATTCTACGCATCACTCATTGGATTGGCTCTAACCGGTGTAATGGTGGTTGTTACTGAGTACTACACTTCAACTGAATACAAGCCAGTACAACATGTTGCTGAGTCTTCATTAACAGGTGATGGTACAAACGTCATTGCTGGCTTAGGTCTATCAATGAAGTCAACAGCATTCCCAGTATTAGCAGTATGTGCCAGTATTTGGGCGGCGTTTGACTTAGGCGGCTTGTATGGTATTGCTATTGCAGCAACTGCCATGTTGTCAATGACCGGTGTGATTGTTGCCTTAGATGCTTACGGTCCAATTACAGACAATGCTGGTGGTATTGCTGAAATGGCTGAGCTTCCTGAAGAAATTCGTAACATTACTGACCCTCTAGATGCGGTTGGTAACACAACTAAAGCAGTGACAAAGGGTTATGCAATTGGTTCTGCTGGATTAGCAGCATTAGTATTATTTGCTGACTTTACCAACTCACTAGGTGGCGATACTAAAACTTTATTTGACTTATCAGATCACAGAGTGATTATTGGTTTGTTCTTAGGTGGTTTAGTGCCATATCTATTTGGTGCAATGGCAATGGAAGCAGTAGGTCGTGCAGCTGGTGGCATTGTGAACGAAGTGCGTCGTCAGTTTAAAGAGATGCCAGGTATTATGGATTACTCGAAAGCAGTTGATATGTTGACCAAATCTGCGATTAGAGAGATGATTATCCCGTCAATTCTTCCGATTTTATTCCCAGTAGCAGTTGGCTTGCTATTAGGCGCTGAAGCATTAGGTGGTTTATTAATTGGATCAATTGCAACCGGTATCTTTGTTGCTGTATCGATGACGACTGGTGGTGGTGCATGGGATAACGCTAAGAAGTAT
>CAZKWW010000099.1:0-3961 GCA_964556635.1 uncultured Candidatus Ruthturnera sp. | reverse complement strand
ACTAAAGCTTCTGGAATATTGATACCCGTTAACTCTGATGATTGAATACGAATATCAGCCAATAATTCACCGCCAATTTCACGCTCGTTTGACAAGGTAAGATTTGCACCCATTAATTTAAGAATATCAATCACACCAGTACGCGTTGGATTAACATTAACGCCCGTTAGAGTTACATCAGCCTGTGGTGCGATCGCAGCTGCCACCATAAAAAATGCAGAAGAGGATATATCACTTGGTACTTGAATTTCAGTAGCTGTTAATTTCCCACCGCCAGTTAAGCACATTTGATTGTCATTCACACGAATATCATAACCCAAACCTTTTAACATGCGCTCAGTATGATCACGTGTCGGTGCTGGTTCGGTCACACAAGTATCGCCTTGGGCGTACAATCCTGCCAATAATACACACGACTTTACTTGTGCGGATGCCACCGGTAAATCATAATGAATACCTTTAAGTTTTTGCCCGCCTTTTACTTTTAACGGTGGCTTTCCATCGTTACTCTCAATAGACGCGCCCATCTCAGTCAGTGGATTAATCACCCTACCCATTGGGCGCTTTGATAAAGACTCATCACCAATAAGTTCGCAATCAAAATCTTGGGCAGCTAAGATGCCTGACATCAATCTAATCGATGTGCCGGAATTACCTAAATCAAGTGGTTCTGATGGTTTTTTTAAGCCATTAATGCCAACACCATGAATGGTTACATTGTCGCCTTCACGCTCAATTTTCACACCCATGGCTTGGAATGCCTTTAGTGTGGATAAGGCGTCTTCTCCTTCTAAAAAGCCAGTAACTTTAGTTATGCCCTTAGAGAGTGAGCCCAGCATAATTGAACGATGGGAGATTGATTTGTCACCTGGTACTTTTAATTGACCTGATAATGAATGCGCCGGTTGGGCAATAAATTTACTCATATTTTTTTTAATTTAGTCTTTAATCCATCCATCACGAGCAGACTTTGCTTCTGCAAATAACTTTTCTAATGCTTCTGATTGGTTGTTTTCAATTAAATCTGAAAGCTTGTCTAATGCTTGTTGATAACCCTTAATGTGTTTCACAATATCTGCAGAATTATTAAGACAAATATCACGCCACATAATAGAGTCACTCGATGCAATACGTGAAAAATCTTTAAAGCCGCCTGCTGCGTAATCACAGGCATCTGGATTGTTCTCAATCAAGTAATCCATTAAACCAAAAGCCAGCATATGTGGCAAATGCGACGTCATTGCCAATAAATCGTCATGTTGTTGATGTGTCATTGTTTCTACCTTTGCTCCTAATATCTCCCACAATTCTGATACCGCCTTTAATGCTTGAATATCGGAATCACTTTCTGGTGTCAGAATAACGCGTTTATTGTTAAACAGCGCGCCATCACTAGCTTCTACACCACTTTTTTCTTTGCCTGCAATTGGATGTGCAGGGATAAATCTTGTAGGCACTTTCCCAAAAACTTGTTTTGCGATACTTACCACACTGCCTTTGGTGCTGCCCACATCTGAAATAATCACCGAATCATCAACATGTGGTTTGATCGATTCCAAAACTGCGCCAAAACTATCAACCGGTGTGGCAATTAACACCATATCAACACCTTGTAGTGCTGTTGCGACATCTAAGCTGTATTCGTCAATAACACCAAGTGCTTTGGCTTTTTCCAGGCTGTCTTTATGACGGCCAAAACCAACAATAGTTTTTGTTTGGCTAGATTGCTTTAAACCTGCAGCGAATGATCCACCAATGAGTCCAACACCAATAATACAAATTTTATCTATCATAAGACTGATTTTAACGCATCAAGAAATTCTTCATTCTCATTTCTAGTGCCTACTGAAACTCGCAAGTAACCCTTCATCTCAACAGGGCGAACAATAAAGCCTTTCTCTAATAATTTTTGATAAGTTTTCCCAGCATCTACTACTTTCACCGAAACAAAATTTGCATGTGATGCAATATAAGACAACCCCAAACGATTAAAACCTTGAGAGAGTTGCAACAATCCATTTTTATTTGCAGTAACCGATCTTGCTAAAAAACCCTCATCAGCAATAGCAGCTATAGCTGCACTTTGAGCAATATGGTTGACATTAAACGGTTGACGAATACGATTTAAATAATCTGCAATTTCAGGGCTAGAAAGAGAATACCCTACTCTCAAGCCCGCCAAACCATAGGCTTTAGAAAAAGTACGAGTAATAATCAAATTATCAAATTTAGACAACCAGGCAATTGCCTTATCAGCAATATCTAAATACTCAACATAAGCTTGATCTAACACCACAATAACGTCGCTAGGCACTTTTGATAAAAACGCATAAATCGCATCATCGTTTAATAATGTGCCTGTTGGGTTGTTTGGATTAGCAACAAAAATTAACTTTGTATTATCTGTAATTGATGCAAGCATTGCATCAAGATCATGGCCAAAATTATTAGCCGGTGTTACCACTGGGGTTGCGCCTAAAGCTTGCGTCACTAGAGGGTAAACTACAAAAGCATATTGCGAAAAAATCACCTCATCTTCTGCTCGGCAAACATAAGCTCTAGCAACCAATTCTAAAATATCATTTGAGCCATTACCCAATGTAATATTCTCGGCTAAAACTAATAAATGCGCTGCAATTGCTTCTTTAAGCTCAAAACCATTACCGTCTGGATATCGACTAACCTCACTGCTGGCTTGCTGCATTGCTTCTAGTGCTTTAGAGCCTGGACCTAAGGGATTTTCATTACTGGCGAGTTTGACCACATGATCTAAACCTAGCTCACGCTGTAACTCACTAATAGGCTTACCTCCCTGATATGGACTCAGGGAGAGAATAGACTCACAGACACTCATAAAACAGCGACTGGGTAAGAGCCTAGAATGTCAACTTTCAGCACTCTTTCAGCAACTTGATCCAAGGCAGATTTGACATGAGCTTCTTGTTGATGACCTTCTATATCAATCAAAAATAAGTACTCCCACTTCACCCCAGGAATTGGGTGACGTGCCAATTGCAGCATATTAATATTTTGCTCTTTAAACGGTTCTAGCAAATCAAGCAATGCGCCAGATTCGTGTTTAGTAACCACTAAAATTGAGGTTTTGTCTTCACCCGAAGGCGCAACATCTTCTTTACCAAGCACCAAGAAACGTGTGACATTGCCAGTCTTATCTTCAATATTTTTGGCCACTCGCTCTAATCCATACAGGCCTAATGCTGCCTCCGATGCAATCGCCGCTGCATGTGGCTCGTCTTTAACCAATCTCGCTGCTAAAGCGTTGGATGCTACTGGCTTAAGCTCAGCATTTGGATAATGATTGCTCAACCAACGTTGACACTGATCAAGTGCTTGCTGATGCGCATAAATTGTTTTAATTTCTTGTGATTGATCCGCCATCATTAATTGATGTTGAATCGAAATCTCAACTTCACCACAAATCTTTAAACCTTGAGAATACAGCATATCAACTGTACCACCAATGACACCATTTGAAGAATTCTCAATTGGCACAACACCATAATGCGCATTGCCTTTTTCAACTTGATGGAAAATCTCATCAATACCACCACAATCAAGTGTTGATACTGCGTGGCCGAAATGCTTTAAGGCGGCTTCTTGTGTGAAAGTGCCTTCAGGGCCTAAATAAGCAATATTAAGCGGTTGTTCTAAGGCAAGGCAAGCTGACATAATCTCACGGAAGATATGCGCCATATCCTTATCTTTTAGCAAATTATCATTACGCTCAATAATAGAGCGTAATACTTGTGCCTCACGCTCTGGACGGTAAAAAACACTTTGATCTTTCGCAGCTTTTTTAACTTCTGCTACTGCTGAGGCAAGTTCGGCGCGCGCACCAATGAGCGATTGGATTTCTTTATCCAACGCATCAATTTCAACTCTCAGCTCATCTAGTGTTTTTTTAGCCATTTACTATCTAAAGACCTCTTACTGTTAAGAT
>CAZKWW010000098.1:0-3981 GCA_964556635.1 uncultured Candidatus Ruthturnera sp. | reverse complement strand
TCCAAGCCATTCGCGGAATGAACGACCTACTTCCCAAAGATTCTGCTTTGTGGTTGTCGTTAGAAAAAACAATCTTTGATTTGTTTGTTTCTTATGGTTTTAAAAATATTCGTACACCTGTGGTTGAAAAAACCGATACTTTTTGCCGTGCCATTGGTGAGGCGACTGACATTGTTGAAAAAGAAATGTACTCTTGGAAAGAATCTAATGGTGAAAACCTAAGCTTAAGACCTGAAGGTACTGCTGGCTGTGTACGTGCTATGATTGAGCACAACCTACCTAGGGAAGGTATTCAAAAAGTCTTTTACCAAGGCGCTATGTTCCGACACGAACGCCCGCAAAAAGGCCGCTACCGTCAATTCCACCAAGTCGGTGTTGAAGTGTTTGGCGCTGATACTGCCAAAATAGATGCCGAACTCATGGCGATGACACACTCACTGTGGCAAAACCTAGGGTTAAAAAACGTTACTTTAGAAATCAACACTTTAGGGTCGGCCGAAGCAAGAGCAAACTACCGCTCTGTATTGGTGGATTATTTCACTGAGCACAAAGACCAGCTAGATGAAGACTCTACGCGACGTTTATCATCAAATCCGTTGCGCATTCTAGACAGTAAGAATAAAGACATGCAGTCTTTAATTAACGCTGCACCCAAGCTCATGGATCATTTGGATGACGAATCCGCCAAGCACTTTGATGAATTTAAAGCCTATTTAGAATGCCTAAATATTCCTTATGTTGTCAACACGCGTTTGGTTAGAGGGCTAGATTATTACAATCGCACTGTGTTTGAATGGACAACAACCGATCTTGGATCACAAGGCACCATTTGTGCAGGTGGTCGTTACGATGGCTTAGTAGAAAAAATGGGTGGAAAGCCTACACCTGCGGTTGGCTTTGCCTTGGGTTTAGAGCGTTTAATCTTGCTAATCGAAGAACAAGGTTTGTTGATTAACAAAACACCTTTGTTAATCTATATAGTGGCACTAGGTGAAAATGCACAGCTTAAATCGATGCAAATTGCTGAACAACTGCATCATGCATTACCTGAAGCAATACTTTATAATGACATCACCCTAGCCAGTTTCAAAGCGCAATTTAAAAAAGCAGATAAAGCCAGTGCCGACTATGCTCTGATTCTAGGTGAAGAAGAAATACAAAACAATCAAATCGCAATTAAACCACTCAAAGGCCAAGGCGAACAACAAACCATGAATCTAGAAGATGCGATTCAATTTTTTAAAAATTAAGAGAACCATTATATGAAAAATTTTATTGAAGTCGGAAAAACTGAAGACGAACAAGCCGAACAAATAAAAAAATGGCTTAGAGAAAATGGCCCTCAAATAATCGCCGGTGTGGTTATGGGTTTGAGCGCTATTTGGGGTTTTGACTACTACAAAAACTATCAACACGAACAGTCTGTTGAGGCGCGTTCTTACTATCTTTCAACAGTCACTAATTCAAACAATGCACAAGCTTTAGCCGCCCTACAGAATAATCACGCGGACAGTGGTTATACGCAGCAATCTATCTTAATGAGCGCAAAACATGCTGTATTGGCTGGCAACTATCAGCAAGCACTGGAATATTTGTCGCCTTTGTTAAACACTGAAAATGAATTTATCGCACATACGGCTAAGTTAAGATCAGCTGCTATTTATTTACAAATGGGTAATTATGATCAAGCACTAACCGTACTTGGTACAGATGAAAATCCAGCTTTTAGTGGCTTATATAATCACACCAAGGGTGATATTTACTTGTCACAAAACAACATTGAATCTGCCAAAAAACACTACCAACTAGCGCTAGGTCAATTATCAACCGATTCAGAATTAAAAAACTTAATTCAAATCAAATTAAACGATCTTAATTAACGCTTTTCTACGTTGTGGGCTTACCCGTTATCTCATTAGTTGGACGCCCAAATGTTGGCAAGTCCACACTATTTAACCGTTTAAGTAACTCTCGTCAGGCTTTGGTCTCTGACTTTGAAGGCTTAACACGTGACCGCCAATATGCAGAAGTTCTGCTTGATGATGATAGCGAAACTTTCGCTACTATTATCGATACTGGCGGCTTAACCAATGAAGACAACGTCGTTGATAGTGGCATTCAAGGCCAGGTATTAAGCGCCTTAGAAGAGTCTGATGTTATTTATTTTATTGTTAGCGCTAGAGATGGTGTTATTGGTCTAGATCAAGAAATTGGCGCACAACTGCGTCGACTCAAAAAAAATATCATTCTTGTTTGTAATAAAGCCGAAGGTTTAGATTTAACCTTGGCTGCAGAATTTTATGAATTAGGCTTGGGAGAGCCCGTCCTAATTGCAGCTGAACACGGCCAAGGTATTGCAGAATTAATCGAACATACGTTACCACTCTTACCCAAAGTGACTGATAATGAAGAAAACGATGAAGATGTTGATGGTATTGCTGTTGCAGTATTAGGCAGACCCAATGTGGGTAAATCCACACTCATTAATCGAATTTTAGGTGAAGAACGTGTACTAGCAATTGACTTACCAGGTACTACTCGTGACAGTATCTATATTCCTTTTGAACGTGAAGGACAAAAATACACACTGATTGATACGGCTGGTATTCGCCGCAAGCGCTCTACCCATGAAAAAATTGAAAAATTCTCAATTATTAAGGCCATTGATGCGCTAGAAAAATCGCACGTGGTTATCTTGGTATTAGATGCACATGAAGGTGTGACTGAACAAGATGCCACCCTACTTGGTATGATTGCTGACAAGGGCAGAGCTTTAATGATTGCAATCAATAAATGGGATGGGTTAGACGACTACCAAAAATCAGAAGTTAAACGTAAGCTAGAAGTTAAACTCTCATTTGTTAACTATGCCAGTGTTCATTATATTTCTGCTTTGCATGGCTCTGGCGTGGGCAAGCTGTTTGCTCCTATTCAAAAAGCCTATCAAAGTGCGGGTGAAAAGCACCCAACTTCAATATTAAACAAAATCTTAGAAAAAGCCAACCAAGGACATCAACCACCGCCAGTTAAAGGTCGAAGATTAAAAATAAAATATGTCAATCAATCTGATGTGTTTCCGCCCACCTTTACATTCCATGGTAACCATTTGCAAAGCGTACCAAATGCTTATGAGCGCTACTTAAAAAATCTATTTATGAGAGAACTAAAGCTCACTAATACGCCGATTAGGATGGAATACAAAAGCAGTGAAAATCCTTTTAAAGACAATAAGAATGAGTTAAATGCTAGGCAAATCGTAAAGAAACGTCGTCTAATGCAGTTTATTAAGAAGCGGAAGAAACGCTAGAATAACTGGCTTCTTTTGTATTTTTATCTAAGCTAATTATTAATTCACAATACGAATTTTCTAAAATCTTAGCTTGAGATGGGTCATCACTACAAGCACAACCTGATAACACTTCACAAAAGAACACGCCAGTTTTTACTTCAACCCTATCTTGTGTTTCAACACTAGATAATATCATTGGCTCAATCGTTGTTTGATCAATGACCGCGCTGTGATTACAGCAATCTTTTAAAGGCAATACACCAAGCTCTAATGACTGAACAGCTTGTTTAAAATATTGTGGAAATTTATCATCGCCCCAATACGCTAAGGCTTGATCAAACATTATGAAGATAGAATTAAATTATGTGCCTCAGATGCCGCTTTAATAAAGCTTTCAAATAATGGATGTCCATCACGTGGACTTGATGTAAATTCTGGATGGAACTGACAAGCCACAAACCAAGGGTGATCTTTAATTTCAACCATCTCTACTAATGTACCATCAATTGAACGACCAGAAATCGTCAACCCTGCCTTTTCAATCTTTTCAATTAATTGATTGTTAACTTCGTAGCGATGGCGATGACGTTCAGTAATCACATCTTTTCCATAAATTTCTTTAGCATTCGTGCCTTTAACCAATGCACATTCCTGACCACCTAAACGCATGGTGCCGCCAAGGTCAGAGTCTT
>CAZKWW010000097.1:2628-4057 GCA_964556635.1 uncultured Candidatus Ruthturnera sp. | reverse complement strand
ACAATGCATACACTTAACACAGTTCTTATTGTCAATGGTTAATGAAGTATCCGCATCAACCTTCATACATTGTGTCGGACAACGAGAAGTAATGTAGTCTACAACGTAATCCATGCCTTTGTCTGCAACCATTGCCTTCCATGCGTCTTGGTTGATTTTAATATCATCTCTCCAAGTACCGATGGTTGAAAAGTCTGAACGCTCAATAGAGTTCATACAGTCGTTTGCACAACCTGAAACTTTATATTTCATTTTGTATGGTAATGCTGGACGATGCATATCATCTAGTGCCGCATTTACCAATGTACGTAATACTGCTTGCTCATTAGTGTTTGACATTTCACAACGCGCTGCACCAACACATGACATACCCGTACGTACCGCAGGGCCCGCACCACCTAAGTCAAAACCGTAGTCGTTATAAGCATTGAAAATTGTTTGTGTTGTTTTTTCATTTGCGCCTTGTAACATAATGTCACCTGACTGACCGTGGAATGCGATCAAACCAGAACCACCATTATCAACAAACATATCACACATATCTCTTAATAGTCCAGATGTGTAGTGCATACCTGCTGGTGGAATAATACGTAGTGTATGGAACTCACCCGCATCTTTAAATTTAAAGTCGCCGTTTTCGTCTTTAAGCTCGTTAAAGCGTGGAATGATGCCGCCGCCATAACCGATAACACCAACTGTACCACCTTTCCAGTAACCTTTTTTAGTGACGTATGAAGTTTCTAATGTTGCTAAAACGTCGCGAACCATTGTTGCGCCTGCATGGTCATCTTGCGCTAAACGCTTAAGACCTGTTACAAATGAAGGCCATGGACCATTTTCCAACTCATCGAGGTTGGGTGTGTTATATAACTCTGCCATTTTGTTTCTCCAGTATTTTTAATAAATCTTCTAATCCTTAAAAAAGAAGATGTGAACGGATCAAATTATACCCGAATACAGGAATTTACCTAAATTTTTGGCAGTATATTAGTGGTATTTTTGACTACCCCTTAGGGGATATACGAGGCAATTCCTCACGCTAAAATTTAGTCAGCATCAGCGCACAAACAACATTATTTAGACGTTGCCTTGATCGGGAGGTTTTGCCTCCGAAGAAATAAGCTTTGTTATTTGTAAATTGGCTACTGTAAATATTGATCAACTTTAGCAGCAACACCGCGACCTTCATTGATTGCCCATACCACTAATGACTGGCCACGACGGCAGTCTCCAGCAGTAAAGATGCCTTCTTGAGAAGTCGTGTATTCACCATAATTGGCTTGATAATTACCACGTGCATCAAGCTCGATATTAGCATCGTCACTTAGGTAGTGTTCAGGTGACACAAAACCCATAGACAACAACACCAACTGTGCGTCCCATTTTTTTTCACTGCCTTCGATTTCAACCAATTGCCCGTCTTTAAAAT
>CAZKWW010000097.1:2221-2618 GCA_964556635.1 uncultured Candidatus Ruthturnera sp. | reverse complement strand
CATCTTTAATGAAAGACTTGGTCATTAAATGATACTGTCTTGGATCTTCGCCAAAGACTTGCGCCGCCTCTGCGTGGCCGTAATCTACGCGATAAATTAGTGGCCATAATGGCCAAGGGTTGTTGTCTGCACGATCTTGTGGTGGCTTGCCCATCAGTTCAAAATTCACAATCGATTTGGCGCCTTGACGTAGTGCGGTACCAATACAATCTGTACCCGTGTCACCACCACCAATCACAATCACGTCTTTGTCTTTAGCAGACAAATCAGAATCATCGCCGTGGCCTGTGTCTAATAAAGTTTTGGTGTTTTTACTTAAGTATTCCATCGCCATATGCACGCCATTAGCATCACGATTATCCACTGGTAAATCACGTGCCTCGGTTGCACCCGTAGT
>CAZKWW010000097.1:0-2211 GCA_964556635.1 uncultured Candidatus Ruthturnera sp. | reverse complement strand
ATCAAATTCTTTTTGTAAATCAGCGGTTGTTATATCTTGGCCAACATTCACATTAGTGATAAATTCAACACCTGAATCTTTAAGCAAATTCACACGGCGATCCACCACATCTTTGCCGAGCTTCATATTTGGAATACCATACATCAATAAGCCACCAATACGATCATCGCGCTCAAATACAGTCACACTATGGCCAATTTTATTAAGCTCGTCTGCTGCAGCTAGCCCTGCAGGGCCAGAGCCAACGATGGCAATCTTTTTACCGGTACGGTACTCAACCATATTTGGCTGAATCCAACCTTCTTCAAAGCCACGATCAACAATGGATTGTTCAATATTTTTAATGGTAACTGCTGGATTATTCATGCCTAATACGCACGAACCCTCACAAGGCGCTGGGCAAACACGGCCAGTAAATTCTGGGAAATTATTGGTCTTATGTAAGCGGGTTAACGCCTCTTGCCATTTGTCGTTATAAACTAAGTCATTCCATTCAGGAATTAAGTTATCAACCGGACAGCCGTTTTCTGATTGACAAAATGGTACGCCGCAATCCATGCATCTGGCACCTTGTTCTTGCAGATGTGCAATGTCATGCGTGCCTGTGAAAATTTCACCATAATCTTTAATGCGTAGCTCAACTGGGCGATAATCTTCAGTTTTTCTATCAAATTCTTTAAAGCCGGTTACTTTTCCCATTACGCTCAAACACTTAAATTTAAAGCACATAATTATGCCATATTTAGCCCATATTATTTCTTGTTTATCGAAAAAAATAACGGTATAATACGTCTCTTTTCAAGTTTTAGATAAGAGGCAATCGTGAATTTAATTGATCAAATTGAGAACGAACAACTAAGATCAGATATCCCTGAATTTTCATCAGGTGACACCGTTATTGTACAAGTTAAAGTGCGCGAGGGCGACCGTGAAAGACTACAGGCATTCGAAGGCGTTGTTATTGCCAAGAAAAACCGTGGTATCGGCTCAGCATTCACTGTTAGAAAAATCTCTCACGGCGAAGGCGTTGAAAGAGTTTTTCAAACACACTCAAACATGATTGATTCAATCGAAGTTAAGCGTCATGGTAAAGTTCGTCAAGCGAAGTTATATTACCTTCGTGGCCTAACGGGTAAGGCGGCAAGAATTAAAGAAAAATTGGTTAAGAGATAAACCTTAGTTTTTTTCCAATAAAAATGCCGGTCTTTACCGGGATTTTTTATGCCATAATTTCAAACCGTGAACAACACAACTTTAATTGAAAAATTTCTAGATTATTATTGGCTATCCTCTGGTGCAAGCCAAAATACACTACGCGCCTATCAATCAGATCTTAAGTTGTTTTCAAAATGGTTAGAAGTTGATCTGACTCATGTTGATAGCGCCCATATTAATCACTACTTTAAACACAGACAACTCAGCGCCGCTACACAAGCACGCATCCTCACTTGTTTGCGTATTTTTTACCAATATTTAATCACTCAGCAATTAATCAAAACTAACCCAACCACTAAACTACATCACCCTAAACAAACACAAAAACTGCCTATTTTTCTTAACATTGAAGAAGTAGATCAATTGCTTAATGCACCCGATAAAAACACCATCTTTGGTATGCGTGATCGCGCCATGTTGGAATTACTTTATTCGTGTGGTTTGCGTGTATCAGAACTCATCACCCTAGATTATCACAACATCAATCTAAATGAAGAATACATCCGTATTCATGGCAAAGGTAATAAAGAGCGCCTCTTGCCGATGGGCGAGATGGCAATGGATTATCTAAATACTTACGAGCAAGAAGCACGGCCTTTTTTACTTAAATCAGGGCAAACTGATCATTACTTTTTATCTAATCGTGGCTCGGGCATGAGTCGCCAAAACTTCTTTTATATTATTAAAGCTTACGCTGCTAAAGCTGGCATTGATAAACCACTTTCCCCACACACACTTCGCCATGCCTTTGCCACCCATCTTGTACAGCAAGGGGCAGATTTACGCAGCGTACAACTAATGCTAGGACACAGTGATATTTCTACTACGCAGATTTATACACATATTCAAAATACCCAACTCAAGTCTCAACACACAAAACACCACCCGCGTGGCTAATTTTTTTTACGTCGTCTTTTTGCCTACTGCTGTGTTGCACTTATCTTTCACTCAGTCATATAGCTTTATCTATATTCCTTCGTTCAATCTGTCGTGCGC
>CAZKWW010000096.1:0-4077 GCA_964556635.1 uncultured Candidatus Ruthturnera sp. | reverse complement strand
ATAATTCTGTAGATAAATTGGCTGTTTTAGTTGGCTCTTTTGTCTCGGGTGTTGTTGGATATTTAATATTAAGATCATCTAAAGATCCAAAATAAAATCATTAAATTTAGTATTTAAAAGTCAATAAAAGTTGATGTAGATCAATTACTTATAATAACACCATTGATACAATGACCTTGTTTTAATAACAACAAGGAGAAACAAAATGTTAATGAGTGAACTAAATGCAGATCCAGTTTTTTACATGAGCATCTTAATGGTGGCGTTAGCCATTGCTTCATTTGTAATTTTTGTTATCGGTAGAAGATTTAAAGTTTTTAGAAAATAATAAGCCAACTATCTGGATAGCTATGTTAATCTTCTTATTAAAAATAAGAAGGAGTACTTATGCCAATGAACGAGCTTAATAATGACACTGTATTTTGGGGCGGTATCGCCTTTATGGTGGCTTCTATTATTGTTGGTATTTTAATAAAAGTATATTTTTCTAAGCAGCGATAAAGCGATTTTATCGTTATCAAAAAACCTTTGCCATAAAGTATAATTGCGCTTTTTAATATCATTTTTAATAAGCGTTAATGTCTGATTACAAATCTAGCTTAAATTTGCCCGCAACCAAATTTGCAATGAAGGCAAATCTGGCTAATCGAGAAGGTGGTTTTTTACAAAAATGGCAAGATGATAACCTGTATGCGCGCATTCGCGAGCACAATCAAGGCAAGCCAAAGTTTATTTTGCATGACGGCCCTCCGTATGCAAATGGTGATATTCATATTGGTCACGCGGTTAACAAGGTATTAAAAGACATTATTATTAAATCAAAATCTTTGTCGGGTTTTGATGCACCGTACGTACCAGGCTGGGATTGCCACGGCTTACCGATTGAGCTAAATGTTGAAAAGAAAAAAGGCAAAGTCGGGCACAAAATCAATGCTAATGATTTTAGAGCCGAATGTCGAAAATATGCTGACACACAAGTAGCCAAGCAAAAGCAAGATTTCCAACGTTTGGGTATTTTAGGCGATTGGGACAACCCTTACCTAACCAAAGATTTTAAATATGAAGCGGACATTGTACGAGCACTCGGTGAAATCGTTGAAAATGGCCATGTTTCTAAGGGCTATAAGCCAGTTCATTGGTGTACAGAGTGCGGCTCAGCATTGGCTGAAGCTGAAGTTGAATACAAGGACAAAAAATCTGACGCGATTGATGTCAAATTCAAATTGATTGATGATGCTGTTTTTGCAAAAGATAAACCGGTTTCACTGGTTATTTGGACAACCACGCCTTGGACACTGCCTGCCAATGAGGCGGTAGCTCTACACCCTGATTTAGATTATGTATTGGTTGATGTTGGTGATGAGTATTTTTTATTAGCGCAAGCGTTAGCTGAAAATGCAATTGCTCGTTACGGTATTGAAAACGCCACTATTGGTGAGCAAACTTTTTCAGGCAGTGAAATTGAAGGTTTAAAAGCTCAACACCCATTTTATGATAAACAAGTCCCTGTTATTTTGGGCGATCATGTGACTACTGAAGCCGGTACAGGTGCTGTACATACAGCACCTGCACACGGTCAGGAAGACTATGCGGTTGGCTTGAAATACGATTTGCCAGTAGAGTGTCCAGTTGATGGGCGTGGCGTGTTCTTTGAAGATACCCAGCTTTTGGGTGGGCAGTTTATTTTTAAAGCAAATGCTAGTGTGATTGAGATTCTTGAGAGTGCTAATACATTGGTTAAACACGAACCATTAGAGCATTCATACCCACATTGTTGGCGACATAAAACCCCGGTCATTTTTAGAGCGACACCGCAGTGGTTCGTGTCTATGCAGCAAAATGGTTTAAGAGACAAAGTTAATGGTGAAATTCCACAAGTACAGTGGATTCCAGATTGGGGGCAAAAACGTATTGAGCTAATGGTGGGTAATCGCCCAGACTGGTGTATTTCTCGTCAACGTTTTTGGGGCGTGCCAATCACGCTATTTGTACACAAACAAACCGGTGAATTACATCCAAACACCAAAGCGCTTTTTGCCACTATCTCAGATAAGATTGAGCAGGGCGGTATTGAGGCTTGGTTTGAGTCTGACACCACAGATTTTTTAGGTGATGATGCCGATGATTACGATAAAACCACTGACACACTTGATGTGTGGTTTGACTCGGGCGTTTCTCATTATGCGGTATTAAAAGCCAGAGAGGGCTTGTCTGATGTAGCAGATTTGTATTTAGAAGGCTCTGATCAGCATCGTGGCTGGTTCCAGTCATCATTAATATCTTCTTGTGCGATTACCGCTAAGGCGCCTTACAAACAAGTATTAACCCATGGTTTTACCGTTGATCAAAACGGTCATAAAATGAGTAAATCATTGGGCAATGTAATCCCACCACAAAAAGTGGTTAACAACTTAGGTGCAGATATCTTGCGTCTTTGGATTGCGAGCACTGATTACACCGGTGAGATGACCGTATCTGACGAAATTTTAAAACGTAGCGCTGATTCGTATCGTCGTATTCGTAACACCATCCGTTTTATGTTGGCTAATATGCAAGGTTTTGATGCCAATCAGCATTTAGTTGATCATAACGACATGCTAGATTTAGATAAGTGGATTGTGTCTAAAACAGCTGATTTGCAAGTACAAATTTTACAAGGTTATGATGAGTACAATTTTCACCATGTAATGCAATTGATTTTGAATTTCTGCACCAACGATTTGGGTGGATTCTACCTAGATATTATCAAAGATCGTCAATACACCACAGGTGAAGATTCATTAGCAAGACGCAGCGCACAAAGTGCACTTTATCATATTGCTCAGGCGATGGTGCGCTGGTTGGCGCCGGTATTATCCTTCACTGCGGAAGAGATTTGGCAAACACTAGAAGAGGAAAACAATGACAGTATCTTTTTACAAGATTGGTATCAAGGTTTGACTTCAGGTTATGCAAATGACTCGATTGAAACAGCACGTCAAATTAGCCCAAGTATCCGTAAACAAATGGAAGGTATGCGTAGTGATAAAATCATTGGCTCTTCGCTAGATGCTGAAATTGATGTTTATTGTTCAGATGAAATTTACCAATCATTGTCTCAGCTAGGCGATGAGTTGCGTTTTGTGTTTATCACTTCTTATGCTAGAATTCACCCTATCAGTGAGCAAACAGATGACTGTATTGAGGCAGGAGAAGGAGTGATGATTAAAGTTTCAAAAAGTAAGCATGAAAAATGTGTGCGTTGTTGGCATCATCGAGCGGATGTGGCTAGCCATGATGAACACCCCGAGTTGTGTGGTCGTTGTGTTGAGAATGTTGCCGGTGATGGCGAAAGTAGAGCATTTGCCTAATGAAACAACTCAATCTTGATTTAGGTGAAAAGTCTTATCCTATTTATATTGGGCAGGATTTATTATCTCAATCTGAGCTTCTAAGCAAACATATTAGCGGCAAACAGGTGATGATTGTTACCAATACTACTGTCGCGCCACTTTATCTAGACAAAGTCAAATCTTTATTAGGCAACTATCAGGTTTCGACAGTAGTTTTGCCTGATGGCGAACAATATAAAACCCTAGAGACGGTTAATACAATTTTTAGCGCCTTATTAGAAGCGCGCTTTGATCGTTCTTCTACATTGGTTGCATTGGGCGGCGGTGTGGTTGGTGATATGACTGGCTTTGCTGCAGCAAGCTATCAGCGTGGGGTGAATTTTATTCAAATCCCAACCACGTTACTTTCTCAAGTAGATTCAAGTGTTGGCGGAAAGACAGGCGTTAACCATGTGCTTGGAAAGAATATGATTGGTGCTTTTTATCAACCTAAATGTGTGGTGATTGATGTTGATACGCTAGATACCTTGGAGGACCGTGAATATTCAGCTGGCATGGCCGAAGTGATTAAGTATGGTTTATTGGGCAATGCTGATTTCTTGAATTATTTACAAAATAATATTAGTGGTTTAATGGCTAGAGATAAAACTTTAATCATTGAGGCAGTACATCAATCTTGTGAAGATAAGGCTAATATCGTCGCACAAGATGAATTAGAAGCAGGTAAGCGTGCATTGTTGAATTT
>CAZKWW010000095.1:0-4083 GCA_964556635.1 uncultured Candidatus Ruthturnera sp. | reverse complement strand
GCATAGGAAGCCCTTTTTAATTTTAAAAAAAAGTGCATTTTTGTGCACTAAAGGAGCAATAAAATGACAGTAAAAAAAGATGCAGTAGTAGAGATGCACTACACACTTAAAAACGATTCTGGTGATGTGATTGACTCATCAAAAGGTCAAGAGCCAATGCCATTTATTCAAGGTCATGGCAATATTATTCCTGGCTTAGAAAGTGCTTTAGAAGGCATGAAAGTTGGTGAATCTTGCGATGTATCAGTTAAGCCAGAAGATGGCTACGGTGTTCATCATCCTGAGGCTATTCAGGAGATTCCGATGGAAGCGCTACAAGGTATCGACAATCTAGAAATTGGCATGCAGTTACAGTCTCAAGACGAGCAAGGCAATCCGTTTGTTGTGCATGTTAAAGCCATTAACGAAAAGACAGTAACGATTGATGCTAATCATCCACTAGCAGGTGAAACGTTGCACTTTAGTGTAAGTATTGAAAATGTTAGAGAAGCAACAGCTGACGAGCTAGAGCATGGCCATGTCCATTCCGGCTCTTGTTCACACTAAATTTCACTTCAGAGCTGCATAATGGCTAATCATTGCCCATTATGCGGCTCTACTCATACAGGCGCTTATTTCTCAAATAAAGACGCCAGTTATTATTCTTGTTCGCAGTGTGATTTGATTTTCACACTTAAGTCTTACCATTTAAGCGATGCGGATGAAAAATCCCGTTACGACGCTCACCAAAATAATCCTAAAGATCAAGGTTATCGTAAGTTTCTCTCTCAAGTTTTTGATCCGGTTATAGATTATATTAACCCTGATGCTAAAGGTCTAGATTTCGGCTGTGGCCCAGGGCCAACTCTTTCAGTGATGTTTGAAGAGCAGGGGTATGTTGTTGATTTATTTGATAAGTTCTATGCTAACGATCAATCTATTTTTAACAATCAGTACGACTTTATTACTGCTACTGAGGTAGTAGAGCATTTAGCTAAGCCTGGTAATGAGTTGAATAGACTATATTCAATGCTAAATAAAAATGGCGTTTTGGCGATTATGACCAAGATGATCAATGAGAAAACAGATTTCAAATCTTGGTATTACAAAGATGATCCAACACATATTTGTTTTTTTAGCAAAAACACCATGCAATATTTAGCTAGAATGTGGGCTGCAAAACTTAAATTTTATGGCAATGATGTTGCCTTATTCTTCAAATGAAAAAATTCTGGATTTTTATTGCCTTAAGTGGCGCACTAGCAGTTGCTATCGGTGCTATGTCGGCACACATGTTAAAAGAAGTGTTAGAAGCTAAAGATATCGCGCGTCTTCAAACAGCGGCAACTTATCAAATGTACCATACGTTAATTATCGCCATATTGGCTGTGTATTATCAATACAAACCCTTGCAAGCCATTAAGCAAAGTAGCTGGATATTTGCTATTGGTATTGTCTTATTCTCAGGAAGCTTATATTTATATACTTTTAGCAAAATTCATGCAATGGTATTTATTACACCGATTGGTGGCATGTTGTTTATCTTAGGCTGGTTAAGTTTGCTAAGATTAACAAAACCTAGCTAACTTTAAGCCAAAAAAAAGCCTGCAATTGCAGACTTTTTTGTCATGATTAAATTCTAGAAAGAGCCTTCTTTAGCACCCTCAAGAATTGCATTCATTTTTTCTGCTACATCCATCGCAGGACCTAGCGCATCTTCTGGTAATTGCATTGCATGCATTACATCAGGGTTCATGCTGATCATTCTAATTTTTCCATCCTTGCCTTCAACTACCGCAATACGACAAGGTAAGATTACTGCATAACGATCATCAATATCGGCAATTTTTCCAGCAGTAGCAGCATCACAAATATTATGAATACTTAAGTGTCTGTACGGCTTGCCAGTTACGTTCTTGATTTGCTCACTAAGTGGAAACATGGCCACATGCAAGATAGACTCGTTGGTTGCCATTGATTTGATTGATTCATCTACTTCTGGGCCAGTAATGTCTTCATCAACCTCAGTGACTTGCACCATTTGCATAAACAACTCTGCAGTCATTTTTGGTGACGTGCTAGAATCTGTGGTTGCTTCAGCAACTGTTTCTTGTACAGTGTCAGCCGTTTGTTGTGCTACTTTCATTGGGTTAAAGCTTTGGTTTTGCCAATTATGGCCGCCATTAAAAGGGCCCATATTATTACCATTCATTGGGCCGAAACGGTTTGAACGTGTGTCAAAACCAAAAGGCTGAACACCACTGTTAAAGCCAAATGGCTGTATATTATTACCACCACCAAATGGACCGAAGTTAGTGCCAGCGCCAAATGGGCCAAAAGAATTATTCCCGCCAGAAAATGGATTGTAATTATTATTGTTACCCCAAGGGCTCCAATTATCAGCTGTTGCGTTGCCCATTGTTAAGGCACCAGTAATGGCCAGAATGACCGATAGTTTGTTTTTCACTTCTCTCTCCTTGGTTGACAAATAAAGGCATAAGTCTAGCATAGTTGCTATAACTATGTCATAATAATCAAATATTTTTTACCCATTTAAGGAACACAATGCTACGTTATTTTTTACTCATTAGCTGCATTTTTTCATTCACTAACATTCAAGCAGAAACAGAAATTATTGATGGTAATAAAATGCTAGAGTCTGTTAATAAAAGAATTGTTAATATTAATACCAGTGAATTAATTAATATATTAGACAAAGACCCGAGTGCTGTTTTAATTGATGTACGCACACCACCAGAGCTCAAATTTACAGGCACTATTAATCGCGGGCAAAATATCAATATTGTTCGTGGTTGGCTAGAGTTTCAAATTGCCGATCATGTAAAGTCAAAAGACACGCCAATTATTGTTTATTGTGGTCGTAATTTACGCTCACCACTCGCTGCCAAAACTTTAGAAACCATGGGTTACACCAATGTTAAAAATTATGCAGATGGTTTTTTTGCTTGGAAAGAAGAATTTAATCCAGTTAAAGTGAGTGATTACGAGCCAGACAATATTTTATATAGGCTACCTATCGAGGTTGATGGTGGCGTGTATTCTGCCATTGGTGCAACGCAGCCATACACTTACGAAAATTCAAATCATAATAACAATTTATCATTCATTGTCACTACTGATGGTGTCTTAGTTTTTAATGCAGGCGGTAGCTACCTTGTGGCCAAAGCCCTGCATGAAGAAATTAAGAAAATTACCAATCAACCAGTCAAGTATGTTGTGTTAGAAAACTCACAAGGGCACGCCATTTTGGGCTCTAATTATTGGAAAGAACAGGGCGCGATCATCATTGCTCATGTTGAAGCCGATAAAGAGATTAAACACAGAGGTGAAGATATTTATGCGCGCTCATTACGAGTTCAAAAAGAAAAAATCATCGGCACAAAAGTAATTCGCCCAGATTTAACATTTGAAGAAAAAATGAGCCTACCAATGGGTAACACACAAATTGAATTGCTGCATATTGGCGCATCACATTCACCTGATGATATTCAGCTTTGGATGCCTGAGAAAAAACTCCTCATCAGTGGTGATACGGCTTTTAATCAACGCATGCTGCCAATTTTCCCACATACAAATGCTGCTGCTTGGATTGAAACTTGGGACAAGATTGAAGCCCTTGAGCCTGAAAACATTGTGCCTGGCCATGGCGACCCTACTGATCTGGCAACCATCACCAAATTCACTAAAGATTATTTAGTATTTTTACGCTCAGAAGTTGAAAAAGTATTAGATGACGATGGTGGCTTGTATGAAGCTTACAATATTGACCAATCCGCTTATCGTGATTGGGGAACTTACAGGGAGTTGCACAAGCAAAATGCTGAACGTGTATTTAAACAAATGGAGTTTGAATAAGTTTTAAGTTAGATTTTTTGCCAACATAAAATTCGATTGTTGGCTGGCATTGGGTAATCATTAATAAGTGTTAAGCCAGTTTCTTTGGCCAATTCATCAAGTGCCTCAAAATCTCGAATTGCGCTATCGGAGTCTCTGTCCTTGAGCCACCTATCAAAATCAGCATTACTCTGGCTAGTGTATTGGCCATTGTAGTTAAACGGCCCATATAAAATAAACAAGCCATTG
>CAZKWW010000094.1:2162-4194 GCA_964556635.1 uncultured Candidatus Ruthturnera sp. | reverse complement strand
ATCTAAATGCTGGGGCATACAAAATACCGCCTTTAATCCACAACTGGTTTACACCACGTGGAAGCTGGATTGGTGTTGACATACCAATGTTTCTCTCGAAACTTTCACCATAGTTACCCACTTGAGCGATGATGTTACGTGACCAATGCTTATCAAGACCTAAACTTTCGTTAAGTTTGCCAGATACTCCTTGTAATCTTTGTACACCAGGACTAGTAGAAGTGTTGTAGATGCTACTTGAAGTAATGCCTAACTCTTCTGCTTCAATCATCGCATTAAGCGACCATCTAACAATATTAAGCCATTTGTTGTCGTCTTTACGTACAACTGGACCTAAAGGCTCTTTAGAGATAACATTGCCCAAAACTACCGCAGATGAAGGATCTTTCAACGTTGATCTAAGACCAGCAAGCTGAGATACGTCTGACGTTAGTGCATCACAACGACCTGCTTCAAAACCACTTTTGGTTTGTGCAGAAGTATCATAAGTAACCGCTTTGAAGCTCATCTTGTTTGAACGGAAATAGTCTGCTAAGTTAAGCTCAGTTGTTGTACCAGCTTGCAAACAGAAAGTTGCACCGTCTAATTCACTCACATCATTAACACCTAATGATTTCTTAACCATAAAGCCTTGACCATCGTAGTAGTTAACACCAGCAAAAGTAAGACCTAATGAAGTATCGCGAGTATGTGTCCAAGTCGTGTTTCTAGACAACATATCGATTTCGCCAGACGATAATGCAACAAAACGCTCTTTAGCTGTTAATGGTACAAACTTCACTTTTTTAGCATCACCCAACGTAGCTGCGGCAACCGCACGACAAACGTCAACATCGACACCAGACCAATGGCCACTTGCATCAGGACTAGAAAAGCCAGGTGTTCCTGTTGATACGCCACAAGTCAGGCTTCCTTTAGCTTGTACATCGCTAAGTGTATCTGCTTGTACACCAAAAGCGCTAATCGCTAGAATAGATGCAGCAGACAATTTTAATAATTGATTCATAAAACTTCTCCTCTTTATATAAACAAATAAAAGCAATTCCCCCAAGGAATCACAGAAGTTAAGTGTACCAATGATTAGTTTCTAATGTGGAGGTTTTTTTGAAAAAAAGATAAAAAGCCCAAAATCAATGCCACAGAAACAATGATTGACAAGGGTTTAAGGTGTGTCAGTGGCGAGTAAGAGCTGTATATAGAGGCCAAAGCCGAACTACCAGCTAAGAGCATAAATAATGCCAATAACGGCTTGATTAGACGCAAAACGTGCATTGGTAAACCTCCCCCAAGGTATGTTGATTGTTTTTTTAGTGTAGTGTAGCGCCGTTTAATAATTTAGCCACGATTGACTCTGCAGAGCATGAGCTCTTTAAAGAAGCTTTAGCAAACCATTTGTTGGCTTGTTTTGTATCCGCTTTAGTGCCATCGCCATACAAATACGAGAAAAACACATTGTACTGTGCTAGTAAGTTGCCTTGTTGAGCGGCACGTTGATACCAATAAAAAGCATGGCTCGTGTTCTTCTGAACATGGACACCTTTTTGAAAGATATTGGCCAATGCATACTGCGCATCAGCATCGCCTGTATAGGCTCTTTGTTGAAGATCAATCGTCTCAAGATTTAGCTCAGATTCTGCTAATAGATGTTGGTGCATTTGGTTCATAACAATTTCCCCTGTTTTGTTGTTGATTTATGCGAAATATACCATCACTTTTTTGACTTGTAAAGTGCTTTTTTATAAAAAAATTAACTATTATTATTTTACTGTTAAATCAATGACTTATAAGATAATTATGGTACTTTTACCACTACTAGTATTTTTTAACTAAAATGAATGCCTTACACTAGTGGTAAAAAATAACTATAATAGGTAAAAAATACAAGGAATTTTAGGTAAAAAATCATGGCAAATAAAACCAAAGACTATCTGGCTAAAGTGCGCAAAAAGACTGGCTTTTCAGACTATAAGATCGCCCAAGAATATGATATTAATCAGTCAAATCTGAGTAAATATAAATCAGGAAAAGCAGC
>CAZKWW010000094.1:0-2152 GCA_964556635.1 uncultured Candidatus Ruthturnera sp. | reverse complement strand
GATATTTTGGGCATGAATCCTGCCGAAGTGGTGGCTAACACCAAACTTGAGCACGCAAAACTTACCAACAATAAATCGAAGGTCAAATTTTGGCAGGAACAGATAGAAAAGCTTTCAAACGGCTCAGAGTCTATCAAAATCAATATTGCGCAAATTAACCCTATTGTTGGCGATTTGAACAATAACGCTCAGACAATCATCGATCTCTCGCGTGAAGCATACGAATCCGGCACCCATTTAATCGTTTTTCCAGAGTTAGCACTGATTGGCTATCCACCAGAAGACTTATTATTGCGAGAAGGTTTTATTGATCAGGTTGAATCAACAATTAAACACATACTTACTCAACTACCCGAAGACATCAGCGTATTGTTTGGCGCACCTTCACGTGCCCAAGGGGTTTTATACAACAGCGCCTACCTTATTCAACAAGGACGTGCACACACTTACCACAAGCAACGCCTACCAAATTATGGCGTATTTGATGAAAAACGCTATTTTGAGTCTGGATCAGACGCCTTTGTATTTGAATGCCAACAAACCAAAATTGGCGTGGTGATTTGTGAAGATGCCTGGGAGGCAGAACCAGTTGCTGCTGCAGTTAAACAAGGCGCACAAACCATTATCAGCCTTAACGCTTCGCCATTCCAGTTAGAAAAACACCAACAAAGAATCAAAACCATTCAGAAAAGAGTATCAGAAAATAAAGTTAACTTTATTTATGTCAATGCAGTGGGTGGGCAAGATGAATTGGTGTTTGATGGCGGCTCTTTTGTAATGGACGCTAGTGGCAGTATTACACACCAACTACCCTTCTTTCAAACCCTAGCCCATTCGCTAGATCAGGGACTTTTGCAAAATGCCAACGAACCCGTTGAAAAAACCATTTATGATGCCTTGGTATTATCAACCAAAGACTATATTCAAAAAAATGGTGTGTTTAATGGTGCAGTGATTGGCCTGTCTGGCGGTATCGATTCTGCACTAACATTGGCCATTGCCGTTGATGCGCTAGGCGCTGAGCATGTACAAGCGATTATGATGCCTTATGAATACACTTCTAGCATGAGTCTTGAAGACGCCAAGGCTCAAGCCAGCAGTATGAAAGTTGATTATCATGAAATTAATATTCACTCAATGGTGGATAGCTTTAATGCACAGCTTTCACCTTTATTTACTGGTAGCGATGCCGACACCACTGAAGAAAACCTACAAGCCCGTATTCGTGGCACCCTACTAATGGCGGTTTCAAATAAATCAGGCAAAATTGTACTAACCACAGGCAACAAATCTGAAATGGCAGTGGGCTACGCCACCCTATATGGTGATATGTCTGGTGGCTTTGCCCCACTTAAAGACATCGCTAAAACCTTGGTTTATCGTTTGGCCAATTATCGTAACTCTATTGATTACGTAATCCCTGGGCGTGTGATTGATCGTGAGCCTTCTGCAGAGCTAGCCCCTGATCAAGTGGATCAAGACTCATTACCACCTTATGCGGAGCTAGATGCAATCTTAGAATTGTTTGTTGAACAAAAACAATCGATTGACCACATAACAAGACAAGGCCATAATCTTGACACGGTAAAACGCATTAGCAACATGGTGCTTAACAACGAATACAAACGTAGACAAAGCGCCCCAGGGCCTAAAGTTAGCCAAAATGCTTTTGGTAAAGAGCGTCGCTACCCAATGACTTCTAAGTTTCAGCCTTAAAGATTTTTAGCATACCTTCGGCTTTATGTTTGGTTTCTTCAAGCTCGCGCTCAGCCACTGAATCAAACACAATGCCAGCGCCAGCGCGCAGTGTGAGTATGTCATCCTGCTGAGTAATGGTACGAATCAAGATGTTAAAATCCATCTTAGTATTGCTGCTAATATAACCCAACGAGCCCGTATAAGCTTGGCGTGGCATTTGCTCTAATTCAGCAATAATCTGCATACAACGAATCTTGGGGCAACCCGTAATCGTGCCGCCTGGAAACAGCGCCCGCACCAAGGCCTTAATACCAACACCTGGTTTTAACTTGCCTTTGATATTAGAAACAATGTGATGCACATAAGGATAGCTTTCTAGCGTCATAATCTCATTCACATGTACTGAGCCATACTCACACACCCTACCTAAATCATTACGCTCCAAATCTAGCAA
>CAZKWW010000093.1:0-4209 GCA_964556635.1 uncultured Candidatus Ruthturnera sp. | reverse complement strand
TGTAAAATTTAATTTAGTTATTTTATCAAATACTAATACGTGGTTGATTATTCTGCTTTAGAGCTACCCGATGGTGTTGAGTGTTTTGTTTTAGAGTCGACAACTAGCACTAACGACCATTTAGCTAAATTACCTTTTTCTAAAGATGTTAAGGTTTGTATTGCTAGAGAGCAAACAGCTGGAAAAGGCCAATACCAGCGATCCTGGCTAAGCAAAAAAGACAGCAGTGTTTTGCTGTCATTACGTTATCCATTTTCAATAAACACCAATCTTAACGGCTTAAGTCTAATCGTTGGCCTGTCTGTCATTGATGTTTTGAATAACGATTATGGCATTGATCATTTAAAGCTTAAATGGCCAAATGATGTTTTTTTTGACAACAAAAAACTGGCTGGTATTTTGATTGAAAATAGCGTGCAGAGCGATACCCAATCTGTTGTTATTGGATTAGGGTTGAATCACTACTTAAGTGATGATTTTGAGTGTGAAACGCCTTGGGTAGATTTATTTAAAATTACAGGAAAAATGCTTAACCTTGTTGAATTACAAGGAAAGATAATAAAAAATTTATTATATTATTGCCAGTATTTTGAGCAGCGAGGACTTGATAATCTTCAATCCCAATGGACTAAATATGATTACCTATTAGGAAAGCGACTAGAGCTCAATTATCAAGATAAAAAAACCATTGGTATCGCAAGTGGAATTAATGCACAAGGTGCACTGATGATTGATGTAGGTGGCTCAATGATTGAGGCTTATAGCTCCGAACAAATTCGTCTAATTTAGGGTAAGATTAAGCACTCAAAACAATGCTTTGTTAATTTATGCAAGAAAACACATTAACTGTTCAAAATATCCGAAAAAAATACGCCCGACGCGAGGTAGTGAGTGATGTTTCTTTTGAAGTCAAAGCTGGCGAAATTGTTGGTTTATTAGGTCCAAATGGCGCAGGAAAAACCACCTGTTTTTATATCGCTTGCGGCTTGGTAAGGGCAGACAAAGGTCAAGTGTTTATCGACCAACATAAAGTCAGTAAATTACCCATGCATAAACGCGCAAAACTAGGTCTGGGTTATTTGCCACAAGAGCCATCAATTTTTAGAAAGCTATCTGTTGAGGACAATATCATGGCAGTCTTAGAACTTAATTCTCAGCTAGACAAAAAACAAAGACAGCACCGATTAGAAGAGTTATTAGCCGAATTCAACATTGAACATATTCGTCATATTGATGGTTTGAGTCTTTCGGGCGGCGAACGTAGACGTGTAGAAATCGCCAGAGCATTGGCAATGAACCCAAAATTTGTTTTGTTAGACGAGCCTTTCGCTGGTGTTGATCCAATCTCAGTAGGCGATATTCAACAAATTATTTATCACCTTCGTGACAAAGGCATTGGCGTGTTGATTACCGACCACAATTATCGTGAAATGCTAGATACTTGTGATCACTCTTACGTGCTCCATGATGGGGCAATTATTGCCAAAGGCAATAAAGCAGAAATCTTATCTCACGAGGATGTGAAAAAAGTCTATTTAGGCGAATCAAATAGTGAACACTAAACCCTTTGTTACATTAGGTATTGAAAGCTCTTGTGATGAAACCGGTATCGGTCTATATTCATCAGATCAAGGCTTAATTGCCCATCAATTATTTTCTCAAGTGGAAATGCATGCCGAATATGGTGGCGTGGTGCCAGAGTTGGCTTCGCGTGATCATATTCAGCGCACCATTCCTTTGATCAAAGCAGTTCTATCTGAAGCCAACATGCAACTGGAAGATATTAGTGGTATTGCTTATACGGCTGGCCCAGGTTTAGCAGGGGCTTTGTTGGTGGGCTCATCAGTTGCCAAAAGTTTGGCTTGGGGTTTAAACATTCCTGCCTTGGCAGTGCATCATATGGAAGGGCATTTGTTGGCGCCATTACTTGAGGATACACAGCCACAATTTCCTTTTGTGGCGCTTTTGGTATCAGGTGGGCATACTCTGTTGGTAGATGTTAAAGGTATTGGTGATTATCAGATATTGGGTGAATCTTTAGACGATGCCGTGGGCGAAGCATTTGATAAGACTGCCAAAATTTTAGGTTTGGGTTATCCAGGTGGTCCCGCGCTCGCAGCATTGGCTGAACAAGGCGATGAAACACAGTTTAAATTTCCCAAACCGATGACGGATCGACCAGGATTAGATTTTAGTTTTAGTGGGCTTAAAACGTTTGCGCGCAATACTTTTGCCAATCACCCAGACCAAAAGGCCGACATCGCCAAGGCTTTCGAAGTGGCAGCGACACAAACGTTAATGATTAAGTGCCGACGCGCATTAGAGCAAACCCATTATTCAACCTTGGTGGTGGCAGGTGGCGTGAGTGCCAATCAATCGTTGCGACAAGTTTTAGACAAAATGGGTAAAAAATTAGAGGCTAACGTGTTTTATCCACGACAAGAATTTTGTACAGACAATGGTGCGATGATTGCTTTGGCAGGGCATTTAAGACTAACCAAAGGTCAAGCATCAGCAGGCAGCGAGATTATCGTTAAGCCAAGATGGAGTCTTGAGGAGTTGGAGGTCGTATGAGTCAATTAGCTAAGATTTTTACTCGAGCATCCACTGGTTTAGATGCGCCTTTAGTGACAATCGAAGTGCACATATCTGGTGGGTTACCGAGTTTTGCCATTGTTGGTTTGCCCGAAGGTGCAGTTAAAGAATCTAAAGACCGTGTGCGTAGTGCATTAATGAATTCACAGTTTAAATTCCCAAACCAGCGAATTACCGTGAGTTTGGCGCCAGCCAATTTACCTAAAAGTGGCGGTCGTTATGATTTGCCAATTGCCTTGGGGTTGCTACTCGCATCGGGCCAACTTAAGCCCAAACTTGAGATAAAAAAGTTTGAATTTTTTGGTGAATTAGGGCTTGATGGTTTACTCAGACCAACAGAAGGGTTGTTGCCTGCAATTGTTGAAGCAACAAATAATCAACACGCCATTATCATTCCAAAAGAAAATTACGACCAAGGTGCGTTAGTTGAAAATGCATCGATTTATCCAGGCCAGCATTTACTAGAAGTTTGTGGATTTTTGCAAGGTGTCTCTAAGATAGAAAAACCCGATATCAGCACACAAAAAACTGCTGTATACAACAAAGACTTCTCTCAGGTTAAAGGCCAATATCATGCTAAGCGTGCATTAGAAATTGCCGCCGCTGGCGGGCATAATATCTTACTAATTGGCCCTCCGGGTTCTGGCAAAACCATGCTCTCAGAAAGACTGCCGTCGATCATGCCACCATTAACGACCGATAAAGCATTAGAGCGCGCTTCGATTTATTCAGTTGCAAACAAACCATTAGGCTTGAACGATTTACAAACTCGACCATTTAGATCGCCCCATCACTCATCCTCTGCAGTGGCTTTGGTCGGTGGTGGCGCTAATCCTAAGCCAGGCGAGATATCGTTAGCACATGAGGGCGTGTTATTTTTAGATGAATTGCCTGAGTTTCCTCGTCATGTATTAGAAGTATTAAGACAACCTCTAGAAAATGGTGAGGTGCATTTATCGCGTGCAGCACAACAAACCACCTTTCCAGCAAACTTCCAACTCATTGGTGCGATGAATCCTTGCCCTTGTGGCCATTTTGGTGATGGTACGGCCAAGTGTCATTGTACGGAAGACCAAATTGATAAGTACCATTCAAAGATATCAGGTCCGTTATTAGATCGTATCGACATGGTGCTAGATGTGCCACCACTACCTAAAGAGGTGTTATTGAGTCAATCTCAAGAGTCGATTGAAAATAGTGAAAGCATACGCGATAGAGTGCTAAGTGCTTATAATAGGCAGCTGGACAGGCAGAGCAAATCGAACGATTTACTCACCCCTGATGAAGTAGAAAAAATGGTGCCGTTAGATAAAGAAAATACGCAGTTGCTAGAATCTGTCATTGATAAATTACAACTTTCAGCACGAGCTTACCACCGAATACTTAAAGTTGCCAGAACCATTGCTGATATAGATAATAGTGAAATGGTTGATAAGCAACATTTAGTTGAGGCTATTGGTTATCGTCGTCATAACAACGCATAAAAAACATGATTATTATTCCCGCAATTGATTTAAAAGATGGACAGTGTGTACGCCTAAGACAAGGCTTAATGGATGACTCTACGGTGTTTTCTGATAACCCGGCCGAGATGGCAGCACAATGGGTAGATCA
>CAZKWW010000092.1:0-4273 GCA_964556635.1 uncultured Candidatus Ruthturnera sp. | reverse complement strand
TAGATGGCTTCCCTCGTACGATTCCACAAGCAGAAGCATTAAAAGCGCTACTTGAAAAAATGGGTGAAAAACTAGACGCTGCCGTAGAAATTGATGTGCCTAAAGATGTGATTCTTGATCGTTTAACAACGCGTCGTACTTGTGAAGGCTGTGGTGCAATTTATAACGTTAAGTCTAACCCAACTAAAGTTGAAGGTGTATGTGACAAATGTGGTGGTGCTGTTACTCAACGTGCTGACGAAACTGAAGAAGCAATCAGCAATCGTTTAAATGTATACAACGACCAAACTGCGCCATTAGTTGGCTTCTATGAAAATGAGGGCTTATTGCTTAGCGTAGATGCAACTTCGTCTCAAGCAGTAATTGACGCCATTCAAGCAAAAATTGGCTAATACTTTTTAGCCTGCTAGGCAGGTTATTGATTAAAGCTAAAAACCCTGAGCATGGAAATGCTTGGGGTTTTTTTGCATTTAAAGACACAGGCGTTTGTCTTAGCGTGTTTTATAACTTATAATAAATGCTCTAATTACCCGGGGAGAGATCGGTGAAACGCTTTTTATTGCCTTTATTGTTGTTATTATTTTCTGCATTTTCATACGCAGAAAACGACTTGCTACCTGCGGACGAGGCATTTAGCTTTAAAGCCAAAGTTATTAATGATGAAATCATACTAAGCTGGGATATTGCTCAAGGCTACTACCTCTACAAAGAAAAAATAAAAATTTCTTCGGATTTTTCTAAACAGCTCGGTACGGCAAAATTCCCTTTAGCTAAAATTAAAAATGACGAGTTTTTTGGCAAAATTGGGGTTTACCGAAACAACGTTGTTGTCGCTGTTCCAGTTCTTGAAGGTGATGCCCGCTCTGTTCAACTAAATGTAACCTTTCAAGGTTGTGCTGATTTAGGTGTGTGTTACCCGCCAATTACCAAATCGGTTGCGCTTGATATTAGTAGTATTCACAAGCCGTCTTTGGTAGACGACGCGCTTAATATTTTCTCTAAAGCCAAAGTGGGTGTGCAATCGGTAGTAGAAAAAGCCACATCAATATCGGATGAACCGTTGCCGGCTGATGAGGCGTTTGCCTTTTCTGTAACGGCCATCGACGCCAATACATTACTGGCTACTTGGAATATTCACCCTGAATATTATTTGTATCATGACAAGTTTTTTATTGAAACCAAGGGCGCTGAGATTGGCGATGTAGCAT
This sequence comes from uncultured Candidatus Ruthturnera sp., assembly GCA_964556635.1. Classification (GTDB taxonomy): domain Bacteria; phylum Pseudomonadota; class Gammaproteobacteria; order PS1; family Pseudothioglobaceae; genus Thioglobus_C. Next base: position 3,065 of record CAZKWW010000092.1, on the reverse strand, counting down.
TTCCTAAAGGCAAAGAAAAAGACGACCCACTTTTCGGCAAGGTGCAGATTCACAAAGGCCAACTTAATGTTGAGATCCCACTTAAAAATATCAAATCTCTGCCGATTGTATTTACAGCTAAATATCAAGGCTGCTGGTTAGGGGGTATTTGTTATCCGCCAATGGAAAAAACCACCGACATTGTTTTGCCTGTTCAAGGTGCTGAAATCAAAAGCAAAGTAACCACTACTACTGCTACTACTGCTACTACTGCTACTACTGCTACTACTGCTAAACCAGAGCCTACACCAACAATTGTTTTAGACAAAACGGAAAATGTTGAACTTAACGAGACTGACAAAATTACCGACATACTAAAACAAGACAACGTCCTTTGGACGCTCGGATGGTTTTTTGTTATCGGGCTTGGTCTCTCGTTAACGCCTTGTGTATTCCCAATGATTCCAATTTTATCGGGCATTATTGTGGGCCAAGAAGGCATCACCACTAGAAAAGCACTGATCATGTCAATTGTCTTTGTGCTAGCCATGAGTGTGACCTATACTATTGCCGGCGTATTGGCAGGCCTCTTTGGTGAAAACCTGCAAATCCTATTCCAAACGCCTTGGGTACTAATAGTGTTTAGTTTGATCTTTGTTGCCTTAGCATTTTCAATGTTTGGTTATTATGAAATTCAACTGCCTGCTGGCTTGCAAAATAAAATTGCCAGTATTAGTAACAAACAAGAAGGCGGCCATCTGATTGGGGGGGCGATTATGGGTTTCTTATCTGCACTGATCGTTGGCCCATGTGTCGCGCCGCCACTTGCAGGCGCGCTAATCTACATTGGTCAAACCGGTGATGCGGTGCTTGGCGGATTATCACTATTTGTGATGAGCTTGGGCATGGGTGTGCCGCTATTGGCTATTGGTGCGGGTGTCAGTAAGCTGCCTAAAGCCGGTGGTTGGATGGACAATGTTAAGTACATATTCGGCATCTTAATGTTGGCAGTGGCTATTTGGCTGCTTGATCGCATTACTTCACCAATTGTATCATTGGTACTATGGGCAACCTTATTCAGCTTCTCACCGATTGCAATGGGTGCGCTTAACTCACTCACCAATACGCCAACACCGTGGCAACGTATCTTTAAAGGATTTGGTTTGTTAGTATTGGTTTACGGTATCTTGCTTTGGGGCTTAGTGGCTCGTGGTGGTGGCGATATGCTTGCGCCGCTCTCTGGCTATGGCGCTTCTACTCAAAGTGAACAAGCACACATCAAATTTGAAAAGATTAAATCCAATGCTGATTTAGATCGAATTCTTGCTAAATCCAAAAAGACCAATCAAATGGTAATGCTGGACTTTTACGCCGATTGGTGTATTTCTTGTAAGGAATTAGAGCGTTTTGTTTTTTCAAATACTAAAGTAATTGATGCCATGAAAAACACCATTGCTCTACAAGCTGACGTAACCGAAAATGATGCGACTGACAAGGCTTTAATGGCTCGCTTTAACATCATTGGCCCGCCAGCAATTTTGTTTTTTAACAACGGCGTTGAAAAGCGCGGCCAGCGCATTGTGGGTGAAATTAACGCCCAAGGCTATCTTGAGCACCTTAAAAAAGCCCAATAAAGCTTAAAAATCGACAAGATTTTTGTAGTTAAAATGCCGATAAAGCCTTCTAACATCCGTTATGTTGGTGGTAAAATCAATTTTATTTAACACTTTAGATGCAACAATGGATATTTTGTTACTCAATGGTCCAAACCTTAATATGCTGGGCACGCGCGAGCCAGACCATTATGGCGCACAAACTCTAGATGATATTGTTGATCTTGCCACCGAAATGGCAACACAAGCCGGACTAACGCTTGGCCATCATCAAGACAACGCAGAAGTTGGTCTGATTGAGCGCATTCATCAAGCGCATAAAGACGGTGTTAAATATATTATTATCAACCCTGCAGCGTTCACGCATACTTCCGTAGCACTACGCGATGCGATGCTGTCGGTTGATATACCGTTCACAGAAATACACCTCTCAAACGTATACAAACGAGAGGAGTTTCGTTCTAAGTCCTATTTTTCAGATATTGCACAAGGGGTGATTTCTGGCTTTGGCGCACAAGGCTACGAATTTGCAATGAGTGCAGCAATTAAACACATACAAACATAACCACAGGGGAAAGCAGATGGATATTCGCAAAGTAAAAAAATTAATGGAATTATTAGAGCAATCTGGCATGGCAGAGATTGAAATTGTCGAAGGTGAAGAGTCGGTTCGCATCTCGCGCTATGGCGATGCACCTGTAGCGGCAGCACCAGTTGCCATGGCTGCGCCTGCAACGCCGGTTGCAGCAGCACCAGCAGTAGTAGACACAGCTGAAGCAGCAGAGCCAAGTGTTGACGGCCACCCAATTACCTCGCCAATGGTAGGTACTTATTATGGTGCGGCATCGCCAACTTCTGAAGCCTTTGTTAAAGTTGGGCAGCATGTTAATCAGGGTGATACCATTTGTATCGTTGAGGCGATGAAAATCATGAACCAAATTGAAGCTGATCAATCAGGCACAGTGACAGAAATTTTATGCAATGATGGTGATGCGGTTGAATTTGGCCAAACTTTGGTTGTAATCCAATGAATAAAATCCAAAAAGTTTTAATTGCCAATCGTGGTGAAATTGCACTGCGTATCTTGCGCGCTTGTAAAGAGCTCGGCATCAAAACAGTTGCGGTTTATTCAACAGCTGACAAATGCTTAAAACACGTACGTCTAGCAGATGAAGCTGTGTGTATTGGTCCACACCCTTCAACCGACAGTTATTTAAATATTCCTGCACTGATTAGCGCAGCTGAGGTGACACACGCAGATGCCATCCATCCGGGTTATGGTTTCCTATCTGAAAGTGCGGACTTTGCACAGCGCGTTGAAGAAAGTGGCTTTATTTTTATTGGCCCTCGTGCTGAGAATATTCGTGTGATGGGTGATAAAGTCGCAGCCATTAAAGCCATGCAAAAATCTGGCGTACCTTGTGTGCCGGGTTCTGATGGTGGACTAGGTGACAATGCTATTGAAAATATGGA
>CAZKWW010000091.1:0-4334 GCA_964556635.1 uncultured Candidatus Ruthturnera sp. | reverse complement strand
AATCAAAGGTATTGATGCGGCGATCGCCTCAGGCATGCACCCTATTAAAATGAATATGGTGGTTATGCGAGGTGTGAATGATGATGAGATCGAATCGATGATTGATTTTGCTATTGAAAAAGGTGTTGATATTCGTTTTATCGAAACCATGCCTATTGGCTCTGCTGGTATTGAGGCCACTTCACAGCACTATAGTGAAAAAGATATTTTAAATAGAGATAACAAGCATCTAAAAAACAGAATAACCCCCATGACTTCTAGCAAGACTGACGGCCCCGCTAAGAATTTTAAAATTGATCATAGTGACTCTACTGTTGGCGTGATTAGCGCAGTATCTAGCCATTTTTGTCAAACCTGTAATCGCGTTAGAATTACCGCTAAAGGTGATTTGATTTTGTGCCTTGGACAAGAAGATTCAATCTCTCTAAAAGATGCAGTGCGTTCCGATAAGAGTGATGATGAGATTAAGAAAATGATTATTGAAGCAATCAATAAAAAACCTGAAAAACACGAATTTAATTCATCGATTGACAACATTAGTAATCGACAAATGGCGGAGATAGGCGGATGAAGATACTTTACTTTGCTTCGTTAAAAGAAACCACAAAAACCTCTGGTGAAGAGATAACCATCAGTAGTGATATGACCGCCGGTGAATTACGGAAATTATTGGTAGAGAAATATGGCGATCACTATTTTCCGAGCAATATTTTGTGCGCAGTTAATCAGGTAATGGCTAACGATTCAACGCTACTTACAAATAGTGACGAAGTGGCTTTTTATCCGCCTGTTACTGGTGGTTAGAGCAAGTCTTCGAATGGATTTTTATCTCTAAAACTTGCCACTGAAATGGCCACAATTAACAAGATTAAAGAGTTAAAAAATATTGGAATAATCACAAATATATAGCCAAGTTGGTGAATGGCCTCACCACCAATAATTGCCGTAACTGCGGTGGCGCCACCAGGCGGGTGCATGCATCTTAATAGATGCATAGCTATCAGTGCAACAGGGATGGCAACCGAAGTGGAGAGTAGAGCATCTGCTATTAAGTAGTAACAAGTGACACCAACGATTGCAGAAACCATGTGGCCGCCAATTAGATTCCATGGGCGAGAAACAGGCGCATGTGGCAAACCAAACATCAACATAGCGGAAGCGCCTGCAGAAGCAATAATAAGCGGCGAGTGCGTTGTTGCTAAAATAACATTGGAAAAAAACCCTGCCATAGCAACAGCGATGAAGGCGCCAATGGCCGATATGATCAGTTCTTTAGTTTCCATTTTCCCCAAGATGCCTGAATTGTTGAGCTTTAAGTGAGTGCGTGTGAGGCAATTTTTTTAATCACTTGTTTGAGCCCATCTGCAATTAATAAACTTGCCATTGCAATCATGGTGATTTTAATTGGGTCGGTAATATTATTATTATGCGCAATGACTAAGCCTAAAAATAGCCAGAAAAAAGCCCATATAAATTTAATTAAAAATCGATTCATAATTTAAAAAAAGTAAAAATTTAGCAAGGCAACCAACAACACGAGGAGGGGTTGTTGGTTGCCTTGCTAAAAGTTTAACCGGTGCTCCAACCTCTTGGTCGTTTCATGCCGGATACCTTGCAAGCCTGTTTGACATAGCCATAAGGAAACATAGTAAACAATCTGGCTTTGGCTAATTTTTTGTCAATATTAAAGTCAATGGCCATTTGTTTGGTTGTGTGGCGTACATCTGGTGCAACGCCGTTGTCATTGTAGTAATGACGCATAAAGTCAAAAACCAGCCAGTAATCATCGTCCAGTTCTATGTTCTCAGATTTGGCCAGTTCAAACGCCACGTCATGATCCCAATCTTCTGGATGAATTAAATAGCCTTCAGGGTCTAGTTCTATTGTTTTGTCATTAATATTCATTGTTAGTACTGTTTAAAATAATTAGCAAAAATTTGAAAAATTGCCATCTGATTTTTCTTTGCCATCTTCATAGCCCGATTCATATTCAGCGGTTATTTTTTGTTCTTCAATCTCTGGGTTATTAAGATAGCCAGCAATCCAGCCTTGGATATAGTTGTCATCAACACCCATTTCTTCCATCTTCTTTACGTTGTCGTAATAGTTCATCTAAGTCTTTTAGTTAGTTCTAATGCGTTTTTCTCTAACAATTTGATAAGGGCGCATTAGGTAGGTTAGTGGCACTGACCATACGTGAACCAAACGAGTGAACGGGAAGACTAAAAATATTGTCATACCAAACAACATATGCAGTTTATAAGTATATGACACATCAACAAAGTTAGCGCCGCCAGCGGTTGTTAGCAGGGTTGGGTCAACACTTAATGTGGCAATACTTTTTACATATTCAGCCAATTGCAACATGGTTTGTACATCGCCAGCTTGTGCATGGTGCATTGATCCAAAGATTGTATTAAGGCCTAACAGGGCAGTTAATAACAACCAAAAAATAATAAAGTTGTCTCTGAAACGACTAACTGCCTTTACTCTAGCATTAGTCATACGACGATAGAACAACAATAGCGCACCAATGGCTGCCATGCCACCAAATATAGCGCCTGCATAAATAGCGATGTATTGGTGTTGTACATCAGTTGCCACCATTTGCCACCAGCTATGGGGCAGTAGCATGCCTGCTGCATGGCCAAAGAAAATACCAATAATACCCACGTGGAATATATTGCTAGCAAACACCATGCCTTTGTTGCCTAGTAACTGAGATGAGTCAGCTTTCCAGGTATATTGCTCACGATCAAAACGAATCCAACTGCCTAGAATAAACACCACACCTGCAATGTATGGGTAAACTCCAAATAAAAAATTATCTACTGTCATTTTTATTCTCCTTATGCTGCTTCAGCTAAATAGCTGCGCTTTTCAACCATTCTGATTAATTTAGAATAAGGACTCTCTGCCTCGTCTAAATTGTCTGCTATGATTTTGATAATTCTTTTCGCATCTCCTAGGAATACTCTTGAACCCATATCATCTAAGGTGGATGCGTATTCTAAAAGTAGTGGCAAGAAATCAGGAATTTCACCGTCCTTAACTTCTAAGCCTTCGTTTTTAAAATGCTCAGATAAATCAATCAATGCAGGGCCACGACCATTGTCATCACCAAAGATATGATGTGTTAAGTGAAGATCGTGTTCTGGCACCATGTCAAAAGTTTCGACATAAGTCTGTTGTATGCCAGTTGAGGTGTGAATCCTCATCCAAGAGATAAACTCCATTAGTGTTTCTTTTTCATCCGCTTCAATTTCTGATGAAGCTTTGACAAAGTCAATCACACTATCTAGATTCTCCATTAATTCGTTATCTGGATAGTCAATTAGTTTTGATAAAACATTAAGTACTTGCATATTATTTCTCCTTAGCCTTTTTTATGTGGCATGTTTTCAACAGGAATTACTGCTTTTTTGCGCGGAGCTGGGAACAGGCTAAATCCTGTGCCACCACTCTCACCATGAGCGCTGGTATTACCACCAGAGAATCCATTTTGACCTTGGAAGCCGTATGGGTCTTCATGGCGCATTTCCTCATGTGAAGTTGGAATCACGAAACGATCTTCATAATTAGCAATACCCAGCATTTGATACATGTCTTCTGCTTGTTCAACACTTAACCCTGCATCCGCTAATACATCAGCACCATCGGTGCCTTCAACCGCTTTAAAGCGTTGGTGTGCACGCATGGCCAATAGTTTTGAAATTGAGTTAATGATTGGTTTTTCATCACCTGCAGTAAACATATTAGCAAGATACTTGGCCGGGAATCGAACCGAATCTGCTGTTGGAATTACCCCATTAGATGTTTCAACAGTGCCTTTATCAATCTGGCTTTGAACCGGAGACAATGGTGGCACATACCACATCATTGGCAGTGTTCTGTACTCAGGGTGAATTGGGAAAGCAATCTTCCAATCTTTAACCATTTTGTAAACTGGTGAGTTTTGAGCCGAATCAATCCACGATTGCGGTACACCATCTTTTAGAGCTTGTTTAATCACTTCAGGATCATTCGGATCTAAAAATACATCTAAATGTTCTTGATATAGGTCTTGCTCATTGTTTGTTGCAGCGCTTTCGCTAATTTTGTCTGCATCGTAAAGCATGACACCAACATAGCGAATACGACCTACACAAGATTCAGCACAAGCCATTGGCAAGCCTGATTCAATTCGAGGGTAACAGCCAATACATTTTTCAGATTTTCCTGACTCCCAATTGTAATAAACCTTTTTATATGGACAGCCAGTCACACACATTCTCCAACCACGACATTTGTCTTGGTCAACTAAAACAATACCGTCTTCCTGACGCTTATAAATT
>CAZKWW010000090.1:0-4430 GCA_964556635.1 uncultured Candidatus Ruthturnera sp. | reverse complement strand
TAATATTACAGTCCCCTTTAAAATAGATGCTTTTAACTTAGCAACCGATCTCACTTTAAACGCCAAAACTGCAGGTGCAGTCAACACCATTAAAATCAATGACAATGAATTAATTGGTGAAAATACAGATGGTGTTGGCCTGGTTAATGATCTCACCAAAAACTTAGGTATTGACCTGAATAATAAAACCATATTAGTTCTTGGTGCAGGTGGCGCCACACGTGGCATTTTGCTACCCCTTTTAGAACAAAATCCTAAACGCTTAATGATTGCTAATCGCACCACATCTAAAGCCAAACAGTTAGCATTGGATTTTTCTAGTTATGGCAAAACCTGTGGTTTTGGTTTGGATAAAATTAAAGATACGCCCGTTGATGTTATTATTAATGCCACCAGCGCTTCACTAGATGGGCAAATGCCAACAATTGCGAATGGTGTGGCCAATGGTGCCATTTGCTATGACTTAATGTATGGCGCGCAAACCCCATTCATGGATTGGGCTAAAGCCAATAATGCCAAAACAATTGTAGACGGATTAGGCATGTTGGTTGAACAAGCAGCGGCAGCTTTTGAATTTTGGACTGGAAAACAACCCAACACTCAAGAAGTGATTAACAATTTACGGCGCTAGGCGCTCTATCGTCCAATTGTCGCCTTGTTTTTTATAAACAAATCGATCATGCAGGCGATTTTCTCTACCCTGCCAAAATTCAATAGTGTGCGGCACCACACGATACCCACCCCAAAAATCTGGTAATGGCACTTCACCTTTGTTAAACTTAGCTTTCATTGATTCAAACTGAGTTAATAGCGCCTGTCTAGACGACAATCCAGAAGACTGATTAGATGCCCAGGCACCAAGCTGAGAATCTTTTGGCCGTGAAGAAAAGTACTTGATAGAATCAAGCGTCGATATCTTTTCAACCACACCTGAAATTTTCACTTGTCTTTCAAGATCTAACCAAGGAAAGAGTAGAGCTGCTTTTGGATTGTTGGTTATTTGTTTTGATTTCTTAGAATTGTAGTTGGTAAAAAACACAAACCCCTGCTCATCAAATGACTTTAACAACACTGTTCTAATGCCAATTTCATCACTATCTGCCGTAGCAAGACTCATGGCATTTGGCAAGGTTAGCTCTGCTTGAGTTGCTTGCTCTATCCAATCTTCAAATTGCACAAACGGATCACTATTAAGCTCGTCACGCGTTATACCATTACTGGTAAATTCACGTCTTAGTTTTATTAAATCAACACTCATTGAAAAGGAAGAAATTTACTCTTCTTGGCCTCAGTCAGATGATTTGAAATCAAATATTTAATCGGTGGAAAATGTTCAGCAAACTTAAGCACAAATCGTCTCACTTGTTTGATGACGGGTGCATCATTGGTAAATAAGGCCACAATGCCATTGGTGCCAAAAAACATAAGTCGAGTTAAGTTAATGTGTTTTTTCTCAAATAACTTAAGTAGTGAGGTTGAGCCAATATCTTGACCGTGTGCTAGCGCTTCTTTAACTAAAGTTGCTAAGATGTCTTGGCCTCTTAAGCCCAGATTAAACCCGTGTGCGGTCACTGGATGCATACCAACAGCTGCATCACCAATCAACGCAAAACGATCAGCAATAAACGTTTGTGCATGGACGCCCACTAATGGATAAGAATGACGTTCACTACTTTGTGTCATTTGCCCAAACACGCCTTTAAAGTCTTTTGTAATTTTGGCATTAAAATCTGCCTCAGACATGTCCAACATAGACTGAGCTTTATCTGTAGTAACCGTTAAAACAACAGAAGATGCATTACCAACCATTGGCAATAAAGCCAGTGTTTGCCCATAATCAAAACACTCTAATGCAACATTATTATGTGTTTTTTCATGATCCATCTTGGTAACAATCATGACTTTAGAAAAATCTTTCATCAATGCGGGTATGCCCACCTTGCGACGAATATTTGAAAAACGACTATCCGCTGCAATCACTAATTTTGTCTCAATTTGATCACCATCGGCAAATAATACTTTTGAATGTGTTTCACAGTATTCAACATCATCAACGGTTGAATCTGTTTTAATAGTGATGTTGTCTGCCTGACTCACGCGCTGATATAACGCTTGCCTAATTTGATAATTCGGCACCAAATAACCCAATGCTTCAATTGAAGCGTCATCGCTTTTAAAATTGAGTAACGAAGGCGAGTCACCATCAAAAACTTTTGCTTCTCGTAAAGGTGCAACTTCTACCTGGTTAACCAAATCCCAAACGCCGAGTTTTTTTAAAATCTTTAATGATAAATGTGTCAGCGCTATCTCTCTACCATCAGGCTTAGGATTAGCAATCGCATCCGTATTAGACTTTTCTACCACCAAAACATTAACACCAGCATCAATCATCGAGGCGGCAAAACTAAGCCCTGCTGGACCACCACCAATGATGACTATATCGTACGGAGTTTGCATGTTTAAATTCAAAATAATGAGATAATAAGCCTATTATAACTACCCGAGCTACTGATGATTTACGTTGTTATTCAATTTGCTTGCATTATTTATCTGATTATTAACGCTCAATTCGAGCACCTAAATACACTAAGCACCTCTCTTGTTGCCCTATCAATTGCGCTTGGATTGATGGCCGTTATTAATATGAGGCCTAGCAACCTCAATATCGTCCCCACATTAAAAGACAAACATCAGCTAATAACACACGGTATCTATCGATTTATCCGACACCCAATGTACACCAGTGTATTGCTATTTTGCTTGGCTTGCACTTTAACTATTAATAACAACCAAGCCACAATTGTCATGTTTGTTTTACTAATTGATCTAATACTAAAATCAAATGTAGAAGAAAAATTACTCAGTGAACGTTTTGAAACTTACCCAAGCTACAAAAACAAAACTGGAAGGTTTCTACCTTTTTTGTAATCTTTTTAAATCTCTCTTAGCGGTCTTGTCACCTTTCTTAATCAGTCTTTTTAGCCAGTATTTGGCTTTTTTTACTGATTTTTTTACACCTAGACCCTGTTCATACATTTGCACCACTTTGCGCTGAGAGTCGCTATGGCCTTTTCTTGCAGCAGCAATCGTAAAACTATACGCTTTGTTAAGATTTTTCTTAACGCCTTGGCCTTTTTCATAATGTCTGGCAATGTCTGCATAAGCATCTAAATTACCTTGCTTTAACGCCTTTTGATACAATCGATGTGATTGTTGATAATCTTTCTTTACTCCTAACCCTTGATCATAAAGCTCTGCCAAGGTATAGACTAAATTATCATTACCATTTTTAACAGATTGTTGATACCAGTCAAAAGCTTGATCATAATCACGTGGCACACCCTGACCTTTTGTGAATAAACGTCCAAGCTGATGTTGTGCTTGTGCATTATCTTGCTTGGCAGATTTTAACAACCAAATAAAGGCCTGATTATAATCTTCAGAGTCAAGATAAGCCTTTGCCAAGCGATACTGTTCTTCATCGTTGCCAGACTTAGCTGACTCTAAATGCCACTTATTGGCCAATATTGAATTTTTCTTAGTGCCTCTACCCTGCTCATACATCAAGGCTAAATTTTGCTGAGCATCTGCATAACCTTGTTCGGCTGATTTTTTAATCCATTGGTGAGCAACTTTTAAATCGCGCTTAACACCAATCCCAAGATAATACATACTGCCTAAATTATATTGCGCTTTAGCGTTGCCTCTGTCAGCAGACTCTTTTAATAAGTTAATACCTTTTTGATCATTTTGATCTGTACCTTCACCTTTAATATGCATCAAGCCTAAAGCTCTCTGAGCTTCTGCATTGCCAACCTTGGCCGCATGTGAAAAAGCACTAAAAGCCTTAATAAAATCTTGCTCAACGCCATTGCCATAATAATACGACTTCCCGCGCTCATAAAGTTCTGTGTCTGCTAACACAGTATGACTAAATAATAAAAATAACAACAATAATCTCATGACGTAAATTGTATACGAGAAGTGGGAATAATTGAAAGTTTTGGTAGTCACGGTCAGATTTGAACTGACGACTTCCAGCATGTCATGCTGGCACTCTAACCAACTGAGTTACGCGACTATTGAATTGAAAATTGACAATGGGTAATTAACAACGAGGGAAATTATACCCGCAAGGGGTACAAGTACTAGAAACAAGTTTTGATAATTTCTTGAATATTGCTAGCGGCTGCGTATGGATCATCCGCATTTTTAATTGGACGCCCTACCACAATATAATCAGAGCCTGATTTGAAAGCTGTGGCCACATCAACCACGCGTTTTTGATCGTCATCATTCGCCACTGGGCGAATGCCTGGGGTAACAGCAATCAGCTTATTATCTACATATTCTCTTAAAAACGGCACTTCGAGACCTGAAGAAACCACACCATCACAGCCTGCTTCAAAAGCACGTTTAGCACGAGAAAT
>CAZKWW010000089.1:0-4702 GCA_964556635.1 uncultured Candidatus Ruthturnera sp. | reverse complement strand
TTTTGCCATTAAATGAGCCACGAACGTTTTCGTCAATAAAGTCAATAATGCTTTCAATAAAGTTTTGAATGCCCGAAGGTGTATCAGCGGTCATCTTTCTGCCAACACGATAAAAAAGCAATAAGAATAAAGCGCCCAGAAGAAAAGAAACACCAAGTGTGTCTAAATGCACAGCCATAAAGCCCATGTCTTTGGCTTCGGCAGCAGTGTGTGCTAACCCCCAATGACCGTCAGGAAACTGGCCATAAGTTAGGTTCTGTAGGTGGTGTTTAATATAATCGCCAGAAGCGATAAGTTCATTTCCTGCTGACATTACTTTTGTAAAACCTTGTCCATTAAAAAACCAATCAATCCTAAAATTAAACTAATAATGAGTGCGTCTGATTTTAACTCTAGATGAAAATACCCTGCTAAAGTTAAACCAACCACCATTGCCATACGCATTATCACGCTGTATGCCATCATCCCAACACTTGCTTGGGCGCTCATTGTCGTTGTCTTTTGTTTGTTTGTATGCCGATCAACCAAGCAGGTGTTCATAAGGCTAACCAACCCCCCATAAGCTGCAGACTCCCCCGCACCTAATGTGGAAAAATAAGCGATAGCCCCTAATATGACAGCTATTTGAATCTTTGGCAGCTTACTATTCATCGCCAAAACCTCAATATCACAAACCCACAAAATTGTGAATTATACAGTCTTGATAATAAAAATTGAAGCCGTTTTTGCGTAAAAAACTGGTTTTCTTAATAGTAGTATTAATAGGTAACGATATTCTTATATATTTGACAATAACACCAACTCTATTAATAATGGCTTTTTTTGAAACGAATTAATCTGAGGAGAAAATATGGCACATGTTGTCGTTATTGGCGCAAGTACGGGCGGGTTGCCTTTTGCTTACGATGCTAAAAAAACACTGGGAAAAGACCACAAAGTAACGGTTATTTCTAACAACCCAAACTTTAACTTTATTCCATCTAACCCTTGGGTGGCAGTGGGCTGGCGTTCTGAAGACGATATTAGTTTTGAGCTAGCACCACGACTTAAACGCAAAGACATTAACTTAATTGTTGGCGAAGCCACCGAGATCAAGCCCGATGATAACCAAGTGATGGTGGGTGACCAAACCGTGGATTATGACTATCTAGTTTTGGCCACTGGCCCTAAACTTGCCTTTGATGAAGTTGAAGGTTTAGGCCCTGACGGTCACAGTGTTTCAATTTGTACCACGGCTCACTCTAAAGTTGCATCAGATGAGTGGGAAACTTTCTGTGCAAACGGTGGCGGCCCAATTGTGGTTGGCGCTGTTCAGGGCGCTTCTTGTTTTGGCCCTGCTTACGAGTTTGCCACCATTATGGATACCGATCTTAAAAAACGTGGCATTCGTGATAAGTGTCCAATGACATTTGTAACGGCTGAGCCATACATTGGCCATCTTGGTCTCGGTGGCGTTGGTGATTCTAAAGGTTTATTAGAATCAGAGTTTAGACAACGCCATATTAAATGGATTACCAATTCAAAAGTTGCTTCAATTACTGCAGACACGGTAACCGTTGAAGAGGTAGATAGCGAAGGCAAAACTATAAAAACACACGAAGTGGCAACCAAACATACAATGATGTTGCCGGCCTTTAAGGGTGTAGATACCGTAGCAAACTTGGCAGACGTTGATGCAGGCTATGTTAACCCGCGTGGCTTTGTGATGATTAATGACTATCAACAATCACCAGTTAAAGATAACATTTTCTCACTCGGTGTTAATATTGCGATTCCACCAGTCGAGCCAACACCGGTGATGTGTGGCACACCAAAAACAGGCTACATGATTGAATCCATGGTAACAGCTGTTGTGCACAACATTGAAGATATGATTGCTGGTAAATCACCATCAAACATTCCAACTTGGAATGCTGTGTGTATTGCTGACATGGGTGATACCGGTGCGGCTTTTGTGGCGATGCCACAAATCCCACCAAGAAATGTCACTTGGGCGAAAAAAGGCAAGATGATGCATTTGGCTAAAATCGCCTTTGAAAAATTCTTTATCCGTAACATGAAAACCGGTAATTCAGAGCCAGCTTATCAAAAATACATCTTTAAGATGCTCGGTATTGAACGCTTAAAGAAAAAATAATCAAAGCTAAAAAAGCCGCTTACACTTTAATAAGCGGCTTTTTTATGCGCTTTGTTTAATCATTTCTTCGGCCGCCTTACGCGCCTTATCAGTAATAGTGGCGCCGCCTAAAATACGTGCAACCTCGTTCACACGCTCATCGGTCGATAGTTGCTCAACGGTTGTTTGTGCGCCGTCGTCTTGTTGGGCTTTGCTCACACGCAAATGCTGATGCCCAAAACTGGCCACTTGTGCCAAATGGGTAATACAGATTACTTGATAGTGCTCGGACAACTGTTTAAGTTTTTGCCCCACCACCTCAGCAACCGCGCCACTAATGCCAACATCGACCTCATCAAAAATTAGCGTTGGTGTATATTCACTGTCACTACTCACCACCGATATCGCTAGCGATATACGAGAAAGTTCGCCACCCGACGCCACTTTTTTTAAGGCTTTAAAATCACTACCCATATTGGTCTTGACTAAAAAATCAACACCCTCATTGCCGTTGTAATGAACGCCCGCTGTTTTACTTGGCAAATCAACTTTAACCTCGCTACCTGGCATGCCCAATACTTGCATAGCCTCAGTCACTGCACTTGATAACTGTACGGCTTTTTCAGTACGTGCTTTGCTTAAAAGATTGGCTTGAGTTTGATACTGTCCAGACAGTTTTTCTTTTTTTGCTTGCAGGGCATCAAGAGACGCACCAGCGCCACCAACAGAGTCTAATTCATCAGCAACTTTGTCTCTAGCACTAATCAATTGGGTAATTTGGCAATTGTGTTTACGCGATAAATCGTGTAACTCACTTAACCTTGCCTCTAGTTCAGCTGTTGTTTGTTCGTCTACCGATAAGCTAGACAAATAATTAGTTAGCTCATAGATGCTTTCTTGGGCTTGCACTTGTGCACTAGATAGCAGTGCTGAGATTGGCGAAAGCTTCTCATCGGTTTGGGCCGCTATACACAACTCATAACTCAAGCTATTCAACTGTTCATTAACACCAGATTCTTGTTCAAGCTGAGCAAGAATGGCAGAGGTTTTTTCAATCAAACTGGCTGCGTTGGCCTGTGTTTTAAAATCATTTTCAATATGATCAAGCTCATCTTGGGTTAAGGCAGCGTCTTCCAATTCTTGTAATTGGTGTTGTAATAAGGCTTGTTGTTGCTGTTTTAAATCTTGATGACTACTAAGCTCTTCAATCTGATTACTCACAGCAGTATACTGGGCAACAATGGCATTAAGCTGTGTGCAGGTTTCGCTGCTTTGTGCGTAAGCATCGAGTAGTTCTCTTTGCTGATCAGGGCGCAATAATAATTGATGCTCGTTTTGACCATGCATATCGATCAGCAGCTCGCCCACGCCTTTTAGGGTTGATAGCGGCACACTCACCCCATTAACAAATGCCTTTGAACGACCATCACTGCTAATAATACGACGCAAAATACACTCGCCCTCATCTTCTAATGATTGGGCTTGCAAATAGTGCTGAACTTTTTTCTGATTGGCCACGTCAAATACCGCGCTCACTTCAGCCTTATCTTTACCGTGGCGCACCAAAGTAGAATCACCGCGCCTACCAAGCGTTAAATTAAGCGCTTGCAGGAGTATGGATTTTCCTGCGCCAGTCTCGCCCGTTACGGTAGACATGCCTGACGAAAAGTCTAGATCTAGTTTTTCAACAACCGCAAGATTTTTAACCGATAACTGAGATAACATGATCGATATTGTGCACTACTTAAAGCTTAGTACTCCAATGCAGTTTTGAGCGAATGATCTCAAAATAATCATAGTTTTGTGGATGCAACAAATGAATAAAGCTACCATGTTGGCGTACACGAATATCTTGCCCAGAGGCAATTGCCACTGAAGTTTGGCCATCAAAACTCACCGTTGCGCCTTCATCAGATTCTTTTACGCGTATGACCACTTCGCTGCCGCCCGGTATTAATAAAGGGCGATGACTCATCGTGTGTGGGCAAATTGACACCAAACCAATGGCATTGACACCAGGGTGCATAATCGGGCCACCACTTGATAGCGCATAAGCAGTTGAACCTGTCGGCGTGGTAACAATCAAACCATCAGCACGCTGATTGTTAACAAACTTGTCATCAATCAGTACGTCGAATTCAATCATCTTCAAAGTTTCTTTTCGATGAACGACCACATCGTTTAGCGCCAAGTTTTGGTCTAGTACGTTATCATCTTGTTCAATTTGACATGAGAGCAAACAACGCTCTTCTTTAGTGAAGTCACCATTGAGTACCTCAGCAACAATGTCCAACATATTGGTTACCGACACATCCGCCAAAAATCCAAGATGGCCTAAATTGATGCCTAAAATTGGAATATTATTATCTACAAAAGAGCGCGCAGTATTAAGCAAAGAGCCATCGCCACCCACCACAATAATCAAATCAGCCTGTTCAGCAATTTGCTCTGATTCAAACACCACACCCACGCCTTGCTCTTCAAGAAATACGCTCAGCTCTCCAGCCTTGCCTTCGCTGACTGGATCGTTCGGTTTAGTGATGATGCCAATTGTGTTAAACATAATAAATTTATCTAAATAATCAT
>CAZKWW010000088.1:1911-4709 GCA_964556635.1 uncultured Candidatus Ruthturnera sp. | reverse complement strand
ATGAAAACAGGTAGAAAGACAACACCGGCACAATCACCAATAGTGGAATAATCTTTACAAAAGACCAAGTGAATTGGGTGCCAATCACACCCCCTTTATTGTTCTTTTTTAGTTTGGAAACAGCACAAAAAATATAATAACCAGCAACCAGACACATGGCCAAATTGTAAGAAGCCAGCACCCACCACCAATCTTCAATCAAATGCGGGTTTAAACCCATATAAGATAAACCGCCGAGCGATATTAAGAAAACAGCTGACCAAAACCATTTATTAGGCGTTTTCTTTAACGAAAAATCCTGCTTAAAAATCATGTTTTATCTATTGTTATCCATATTTTCTGGGCTGATTATCTCATAAAAAAACCAGTGTTATACTTAATTGTTGCTAAAATACAACAATGATAAAAACACAAGGTCAACTCAACGATTTTTTGCAAGCCATTCAAGGTGAAACTGAGCTTGCAATCGACACAGAATTTAAGCGTGTTAATACTTATTATCCTGTATTGTGTTTAGTACAGATCGCCACCAAAAGTGCCACCGATTGTATTGATGTTTTGGCACTTGACAACCTTAAGCCTTTGTTTGACAAACTTTACCAAGATGACTCTATTTGGATTGTGCATTCTGCGCGCCAAGATATTGAAGCCTTATATTGCCTTTCAAAGCAATTACCCAAACAATTATTCGATACACAAATTGCTGCTAGCTTGTTAAATCACCCAATGCAGGTTTCTTATCAGGCGCTAACTGAAGTTTTACAAAACGTCTATTTAGAAAAAGCCTATACGCGGCTTGACTGGACCACACGCCCACTACCCGAAGGGGCAATTGAATACGCATTAGATGATGTACGCTATTTGCTAAAAAACTACCATCAACTACAAGCACAACTACAAACTGAAAATAAATTAGATTGGATTGTAGAAGAGGCACAAGTATTGCTGGATGTCAATTTATACTTGCCACCCATTGATCAAGCTTGGCAGCGAGTCAAAGGCCTATCACGAATCAACAAAAATGCACATCAATTAGCAGTACAATTAGCCGCATGGCGAGAGTATCGGGCGCAAGCTAGTAATAAACCACGCAAATGGATTCTGGCCGATGATCAATTAATTGCTTACGCATTAGGCAAAGAAAAACCATCTGGAAAAATACAAAAAAGTTTTGATGATTTTTTAAGCAAACATTCTAGCACTCAAAACATTGAAATTAATATTGGCAAAAATAAGCCGCCAACAAAAACTGAAAAGGCACAAAAAGCCGTTTTACAAAAACTCATCCAAGAAAAAGCAAATCAGTATAATTTGGCTATAGAAGTGATGGCTAGTAGCAAATCATTACTCAAATATATTCGCGGCGATCGATCGGTTATGTTTTGCCAAGGTTGGCGTTATCATCTATTACAAGAGGAATTAGAAAATGCAAAATAGTTTAAAACCAGTATCAGCAGGCAACTTGCCTGAAGAAGTTAACGTTATTATTGAAATCCCGGCCAATTCATCGCCAGTCAAATATGAAATTGATAAAGACACCGGCGCTATGTTTGTAGATCGCTTTATTTCTACACCAATGTTCTATCCGTGTAACTACGGCTTTGTACCAGAAACGTTAGCCGATGACGGTGATCCGGCCGATGTTCTAGTGATTACACCTTATCCATTAATTCATGACTCAGTCATTACTGCTCGCCCAATTGTCGTTTTGCGCATGACCGATGAAGCTGGTAAAGACTCTAAAATCTTAGCAGTACCAACGGATAAACTATGCAAGTCATATCACGAAATTAAAGGTATTGACGATGTTGGTGCCACACTCAAAGATCAAATCGAGCACTTTTTTACTTACTACAAAGACCTGGACGAAGGCAAATGGGTAAAAATTGACGGTTGGGGTGATGCGCAAGAAGCCAAAAAAGAATTACAAGATTCTTTTGATGCCTATCAAAAATAGCCTTTGGCCAACAGCAACACCTTTCAAATTATTGGCGGTGAGTATCGGGGCAGAAAATTCAACTTTCCCGATGCTAACGGCCTAAGGCCTACACCAGGCAAGGTTCGTGAAACCTTGTTTAACTGGATTCAGTTCGAATCTGTTAATAAAACTTATCTAGATTTATTTACTGGTAGCGGATCGCTTAGTTTTGAAGCGCTTTCTCGTGGTGCCAAACAAGTTGTTGGTATTGAAAACAATACCAACACTTATCAAAATTTAGAAAAAAATCGGAAATTATTAAAATCAGACAAAATCGAGTTTTTAAATCAAGATGCATTGGTTTTTTTGTCAACCAAAAGCAATCAATTTTATGATTTTGTCTTACTTGACCCGCCTTTTAATAAAAATATCATCCCAAAAGCCTTAAAATCACTCTCAAAAGGTGATTTTGTCGCTTCTGGAGGTAAAATCTATATAGAATCTGAATTTGAAATAACGGATATTTTTTTAAAAGAGAATTTTTCGGAAAAAATCAAAATCAACAAACAAAAGCAATCTGGCGCGGTTAACTACTGCTTATTAGAAGTCTTATGAAGAAAATTGCAATTTATCCAGGGTCGTTTGATCCTATCACCAATGGTCATATTGATTTAATTCATCGTGCTAGTAAATTATTCGATAAAGTTATTGTCGGCATTACGCAAAACAGTAAGAAATCCTCATTTCTGAGTATTGATGAGCGAATTGATGCAGCTACAACAGCGCTTAAAGACATTAACAACATTGAAGTGCTAAGCTTTAATACTTTATTGGTTGATTTTGCAAAGAAAAAAAAGATATCAACCATTATAAGAGGTCT
>CAZKWW010000088.1:0-1901 GCA_964556635.1 uncultured Candidatus Ruthturnera sp. | reverse complement strand
TGAGTATGAATTTCAACTATCAGGCATGAATAAACACCTTAACCCTAATATTGAAACCTTGTTTATGACACCTGCCGAACAATACGCTAATATTTCATCCTCACTAGTGCGTGAAATTCTTTCACTTGGCGGTGATATCAGTGTGTTTGTACCCAAATCAGTTGAAACCCTATTAAAAACCAAATTATAAATATTTTTGCATTAATTCCTTGAAAAAGATTTGACCATCCCTATATAGGGGGTATATCAAACACAAGGAGTTAAAAAAATGTCAAAAATTATCGGTATTGACTTAGGTACAACAAATTCATGTGTCGCTATTATGGATGGTGGCAGTGTTAAAATTATCGAAAATTCAGAGGGTGATCGTACTACCCCATCTATTATCGCTTACCCTAAAGACAGCGAAGAGATCCTAGTTGGTCAACCAGCAAAACGTCAAGCGGTAACCAATCCTGAAAATACTTTATTTGCTATTAAGCGTTTAATCGGTCGTCGTTTTGATGAAGAGGCGGTACAAAAAGATATTAATCTTGTGCCTTACAAAATTGTTAAAGCTGACAATGGTGATGCTTGGGTTGAAGTTAAAGGTAAAAAGATGGCTGCGCCTGAAATCTCAGCAAAAGTCATTGAGAAAATGAAAAAAACCGCTGAGGAATACCTTGGTGAAAAAGTGAGCGAAGCCGTTATTACTGTTCCAGCTTACTTTAACGACTCACAACGTCAAGCAACCAAAGATGCTGGTAAGATTGCAGGCTTAGATGTTAAGCGTATTATTAACGAGCCAACAGCAGCAGCGCTAGCTTATGGTGTAGACAAACTTTCAGGTGATAAAACAATCGCTGTATACGATTTAGGTGGCGGTACGTTCGACGTATCAATCATTGAAATGGAAGACATTGATGGTGAGAAACACTTTGAAGTATTATCAACGAATGGTGATACATTCCTAGGTGGTGAAGATTTTGACCAACGTATCATCAGCTACTTAGTTGAAGAATTCAAAAAAGATCAAGGTGTTGATTTAACCAACGATCCATTAGCTCTTCAACGTTTAAAAGAAGCGGCTGAAAAAGCTAAAATTGAACTGTCTTCTAGCGAGCAAACAGAGGTTAATTTACCTTATGTAACCGCTGATGCCTCTGGTCCAAAACACCTTAACATTAAACTAACGCGTGCTAAATTAGAATCATTAGTTGATGATTTGCTAAAACGCACTATTGAACCTTGCAAGATTGCACTCAAAGATGCAAACCTTTCAAGTGGTGACATCGATGAGGTAATTTTAGTTGGTGGTCAAACACGTATGCCCAAGGTTGGCCAAATGGTACAAGACTTCTTTGGCAAAGAGCCTAAGCGTGATGTCAACCCTGATGAAGCAGTTGCCATGGGTGCAGCCATTCAAGCGGGTGTACTAGGTGGTGATGTTAAAGACGTATTACTACTAGACGTAACACCTTTGTCTCTAGGTATTGAGACGATGGGTGGTGTAATGACCAAACTGATTGAGAAAAATACAACCATTCCTACGAATGCTTCACAAATCTTCTCAACTGCTGCTGATAACCAATCTGCAGTAACAGTGCATGTATTACAAGGTGAGCGTGAAGTAGCAAGTGCTAATAAGTCATTAGGCCAGTTCAACTTAGAAGGTATTGATGCAGCACCTAAAGGCACACCGCAAATCGAGGTAACACTAGACATTGATTCAGATGGTATTTTGAATGTTTCTGCCAAAGACAAAAACACAGGCAAAGAACAATCAATCACCATTAAAGCTTCATCGGGCTTAAGTGACGAAGAAGTGGAAAAAATGATTAAAGATGCTGAAGCAAATGCTGAAGAGGATAAAAAATTCCAAGAATTGGTTACTTCGCGCAACATGGCAGACTCGCTAGTAC
>CAZKWW010000087.1:0-4765 GCA_964556635.1 uncultured Candidatus Ruthturnera sp. | reverse complement strand
CTTATACTTGGTTAGCACACTGCCATTAAAAGGTGAGCTGTGACCCTTTTGATACAGTGTTCCATTAATATCCATGGTTTGTTCAGCATCAATCACTGCCGATGTTGAACCACTATCAGCCGTACAGCCCACAATCAAAAACAGCAATAAACTTAGTAGTATTCTCATTATCTGGATTTTAATATCGGCTAATCTTTATTGCCACTATCTTTAATATCATTTAAGGTGTTTTTGGTATCTTGCAATATATCGCCAACCCCTAGACTCTGATCTTCAAGGTTAAGTTGTTCTTTAAG
Source organism: uncultured Candidatus Ruthturnera sp. (assembly GCA_964556635.1). Taxonomy (GTDB): domain Bacteria; phylum Pseudomonadota; class Gammaproteobacteria; order PS1; family Pseudothioglobaceae; genus Thioglobus_C. The sequence continues at coordinate 4,469 of CAZKWW010000087.1, read as the reverse complement.
GGTATCAGTATCAAGCTCAGTAGAAATATCTTCTTGGATTTTATTGGCAATTTTTTTTGCTTTTCCAATATAGTGGCCCGATTTTCTTGCGATAGCTGGCATTCTTTCAGGCCCAACAACAATAAGCGCAATAACGCCAATAAGCGCAAACTCCCAAAAACCGATATCAAACATACGTTACTTTTGCTTAATCGCTTTGGTTTCTATAATTTCCTCATCTTTCATGGATTTTTTAAATCCTTTAATGGCGCCACCAAGGTCGCTGCCAATATTCTTTAAGCGTTTACCCCCAAAAACCAGTAGTACAATTACCAATATTATGAGTAATTCAGGCACTCCAAACCCCATATTTTTCTCCTATTCTTGCTCTCGCATTATTCCTAAACTAAGAAGGTTATGATAAGTCTATGTCTGCTTTATCAACATAACATAGGTTAATTAATAAATAAAATTTAGCAAATAATCAAAATCACTCAAAATATAGCAATAAAACCCTTTAAAAACAGCTGCTTTAAGGGGTTAAATGCCATTTTTTTCCAAAAAATCGCCTAATAAAAGCTTCAAATTTAAAAAATTCGGAAATTTTACAAATGGACATAAAAAAGCGCCAAATAAGGCGCTTCTGTATTTTTCACACTCTTCTCTCCTTAGAATGTTTGGGTTAATATTGTCATTGGGCAAGAGGTAGCAAGTCAAATCAGAAACTTTGCTGTTTTATAAACCAACGACAACATTAATAATCTAATTATAAAACAAAGATGGGGGGTGGAAGTTTTTTGAGTTTATTTTGGACGATAATCAATATTACTTTTTATGATTGTCCAATAAAAAACCACCCTCTCGGGTGGTTTTTGCGTAATTTATTTAAAAATTACTTAGCAGCAGCGTCGTTTGAAGAAGCGGCGCCTGAAGCCATTGCGTCTGCATAGCCTTTAGCGTAAGCATCTGCTTGTGCTTGTGCTTGTGCGTCAGCTACACCTTTAGCATAAGCATCTGCAGTACCTGTAGCATTAGCATCACCTGAACCAGAAGCAGAACCGTCAGCTGCGCCAGAAGCGTTTGTGTCAGTCTTGTTGCTAGTGTTAAACTTTGTACCGAAATCAGTATTGTTTAACCAGTTATTACCACCTTGGAAAGGACCCCAGTTTTGGGCACCAGAAAAAGGGCCAGCATTAGAACCACCGCCAAATGGACCGAAGTTGTTGCCACCTGAGAAAGGACCCCAGTTAGAGCCGCCGTTCATAGGGCCCATGTTAGAACCACCATCAAAAGGACCCCAGTTGTTACCACCGTTAAATGGACCCCAGTTAGAATTATTACCACCCCAACCTGCTGTTGCCGCTGCTGAAGCTACTACTGTTGCAATCGCGATTGCTTTTGTTACGTTTTTCATATTGTTCTCCTTTTAGAGTTATTTTTTATAGTTTAAGTAAAAAATTGATATTCACTTATGTGTCATCCTACACTACTTAGAGCAGGATGCAACTCTATTAGTAAAGACTAATTTTCCTTACAATCTCCTTTTACTATGCTCCAAATTCTAGACTAATATCATAAACTTGACTTAAGTCAATTAAAAATTAAATTTTCTATATAGAATGCACCCATACACACAATCAAAAGGAAGAACACATGAAATTTAAAATACTAACTATTTTGCTCTTATTGCCACTATTTAGTTTTGCTAGCGGTAAAGCTGTTTATCAAGACAATTGTGAAAAATGCCACGGTTTTTCACAACAAGGTTTTTTGGGTTTGCCCCTATACAGAAGCACTGTTGCTAACCATACTGATGACTATCTTAAAAAGACCATAAAATATGGCAGGCCAGGCAGAGTTATGCCTGAATTTGACCTATCAGACACACAAGTTACAGAATTGATCCAATTTCTTCGTTCTGGACTGCCAGAGCCCAAATACTCAGATTCACCGATAACTGGTAATACTGACAGAGGAGAATACTACTACGAAAGATACTGCACAAGATGCCATGGGGACGCACTACAAGGCGGTGAAGGCGTAGGTGTCTATTTATATTGGCAGAATAATCAGGCGGTTTCACCCCCTGCACTAGCCAATCAGGCATTCTTACATTCGGCAAGCGATCAAATGATTAAACACATTATTCTAAATGGCATTGAAAACTCAGAGATGTCTTCCTACGCTGATAAGCTTAATGACGAAATGGCTAACGATATGGTGGCATACATCAGATCACATGAAAAACCTATGGTGGATGGAGAAACACCAGATGACGAACCGCTGTCATTTATCTACGAGAGTGGGAAAAACATGAAAGATACAATTAACAAGCTAAAAAAAGGCGCCGCTGCGCATGGCTTTGAACTACACTCATCAAGACATTTAACACAAAACCAGAGTGACAGAAAACAGCTTATTGTTCGTTTCTTTAATTCTGACAATGTCATAGAATTTTTGAAAATTGATCAGCGCTTAGGCTTAATTCTACCGCTAAGAGCAACTGTCATAGAAAGAGAAGACAAGAAAGTCATTGTTGTGATTGAAAACTACGCCTACACCCTTAAACATTTTGAAAATGAAAAGATGAATAAGGCAGCTAGCGACCTAAACAAACAAATGAAGCAAATGATTGAAACGGCACTTGGTATCAATTAACCCCGTTTTATATTGGGTATAAAATACAGAGAAAGAATTATCATTAAGCGCTTGAGTCATGATCAACCTTAATCAAAACAATCAATACTCTGTTATCCCGTTTCTACGCCTAGGGTTTAGGCCGTTTTTCTTCGCAACTGGGCTGGTTGCCATATTGTCGATGTTAATGTGGATGGTATTCTACCCTTCGCTGATTTTGATTAATAACGCCAATCCGATTGATTGGCATGCGCACGAAATGATTTTTGCTTATTCTTCGGCAGTAACTGTTGGTTTTTTATTAACTGCCAGCAAAAATTGGACCGGCGTACAAACCCTTTACAACAAATCGTTGTTGGCATTGTTTGCCTTATGGATAGCGGGGCGATTTCTGCCTTTTGTTGCTAACGAATACCTTGTTTATCAGGCGATTGTCGATAGTAGCTTTTTGGTGTTTTCCAGTATGGCCATTGCTTATCCAATTATCAAAGCCAAGAACTGGAACAACCTTGGCATTGTGGCCAAAGTGATGCTTTTAGCAACTGCTCATATCTTGTTTTATTTAGGCTTATTAGGTACGCTTGATCAAGGCATTTATATGGGCACTTATCTTGGTTTCTATTTAGTGATTAGCCTGCTGTTTATGATGGCCAGAAGGTTATTGCCGTTTTTTATTGAACGCGGTCTTGGATTGGAGACCGAGCTAAAAAATTCTAAATTTTTGGATTTGTCTAGTTTGTTCTTATTTTTAGCTTTTATGACCGTCGAGGTGTTCTTTGCTAGCCCACTTAGTACAGTTATTGCTGGGGCTTTATTTGTCATCCATAGCATACGGCTATTTAATTGGTATCATCCAAGGATCTGGCAAAAGCCATTGCTCTGGAGCATCTACTTAGCTTATGGTTTTTTAACCTTAGGTTTTGCTATTAATGTTGTTGGCTACTTTACTAGCATTGGCCCCAACCTTGATATTCACGCTTTTGCTTTTGGCCTTGCGCTGATGGTGCTTAGCATGATGGCGCGCGTTAGTCTGGGGCATACTGGGCGCAATGTATTTGATCCACCCAAGCAGTTGGGCGGTATGTTTGCTTTGTTAGTATTGTCTTTTGTATTCCGCGTATTAATGATCATGTTTGACATTGAGCATTATGTTGAGTGGGTGTTTATCTCACAAGTTTTATGGATTATTGCTTTTGTATTTTTCTTAATTATTTATACGCCAATGTTTTTTAAAGCAAGGGTTGACGGACAGTTTGGGTAATGACAATAGCAGATGAACTCTTAATTTTAGCGCGAGAACATCATGTCTCTCTGTCACTAGGCAACAAGTGCGTTAACACTGCTAAAGCAGGTAAGGCGGAAGACATTAAAGCATTGTGTTTAAAAATATCACAAACTTTTGGCGCTTCTTTTCAGGCACATTTTGAAACAGAAGAGATGACAGTATTCGCCCCTTTAAAAGACAAGTCTGCCACACTAAAAGCCATGTGTGAGCAACTAACAAAAGAACACCAGCAGCTCTACAAACTGGCACAAGCACTTAAAGACAAGCCCGAACTATTGGCAGAATTTGGCGATTTATTAAAGGCACACACTAGAATAGAGGACAGGGAGTTGTTTCCTAATATAAATCTGCTCTCTAAGGCGCAGCGACAAATCATTAAAGACTCAAGTGAGCGACATTTGCCCATTGCTAAGCTATAACTTTTTGGCTTAAAAACGACAATATGACGACCGACATAAAAAAAGGGTTTGTAGCTATAAACTACAAACCCTTTTGAATATGGTGCCGAAGGCCGGACTCGAACTGGCGACCTACTGATTACAAATCAGTTGCACTACCAACTGTGCTA
>CAZKWW010000086.1:3086-4819 GCA_964556635.1 uncultured Candidatus Ruthturnera sp. | reverse complement strand
GATTTGAAATTTTTATCTCAAACAAAATAATATTAAATAGTTAGGAATTAGTATGTCAAAAAATGAAGTAATCATTGGCACACAGTGGGGTGACGAAGGCAAAGGTAAAGTGGTTGATTTAATTACCGATAAAGTATCAAGTGTTGTACGTTTTCAAGGTGGACATAATGCTGGCCACACGTTAGTGATTGATGGTCAAAAAACGGTACTACACCTTATTCCATCAGGTATTTTGCGTGACAATGTAGAATGTTTAATTGGCCACGGTGTGGTGTTGTCAATGTCGGCTATGATTAAAGAATTGGGCGAGCTAGATGCTGCAGGTGTTGATGCTAAAGCGCGTTTAAAAATCTCACCGGGCTGTCCACTAATTATGCCGTATCACATTGCACTTGATAATGCACGTGAAGTTAAACGCGGTAAAGCAGCGATTGGTACAACTGGTAATGGTATTGGCCCTGCTTATGAAGATAAAGTCGCTCGTCGTGGTTTGCGTGTGGGTGATCTTCTAGATGAAGCAGCTTTCTCAGCCAAGTTAAAATAAGTGATGGAATATCACAACTTTGCACTGACTAACTACTTTGGTGTAGATGCAGTAGACTATGAGGCAACATTAGCAGAAGCATTAGGGCAAGCTAAGATTGTAAGACCAATGATTACCGATGTAACAGAGCAAATTCACGAGCATATTAAAAACAATGAAAACGTCTTGTTTGAAGGTGCACAAGGTGCATTACTAGACATTGACCAAGGCACTTATCCATTTGTAACTTCATCAAACACAACCTCAGGTGGTGCAGTGACTGGTTCTGGTGTTGGTGTCACTGACATTGACTATGTTGTTGGTATTGTTAAGGCCTACACTACGCGTGTTGGCGGCGGCCCATTCCCAACAGAATTGGTTTACGATGTATCAATTGACGAAGGCGATGAAATTGGCAAAGTATTAGGTACGGTTGGCCATGAGTTTGGTGCAACTACAGGGCGACAGCGCCGTTGTGGTTGGTTAGACATGGTTACGCTTAATCGTTCGTTTAACCTTAATGCAGTGACTGGTATTTGTTTAACCAAACTTGATGTGCTAGATTCACTTGATAGCATTAAGATTTGTACTTCATATGAATTAAACGGTGAAATTACCACAACACCGCCATATGATGCCCAAGGTTACGCTGATGCTAAACCAATCTATATTGAAATGCCAGGCTGGAATACTTCAACCATTGGCACTTCTTCGTTTGACTCGTTGCCAATTGAAGCACAAAACTACATTCGCAAGATTGAAGAACTTTCTGGCTTGCCTGTTGATATTTTATCAACTGGCCCAGATCGCGATGAAACCTTGATTCTTAATCATCCATTTGACGAGGCATAATGTCTGACCCCCACCATAAGAGAGAATCGGAAAAATATGATAATCCGATTCCCTCTAGGGAATATATTCTTAGTTTTGTTAAAAAGAAGCCCCTAACCAAACACGAATTGTACGACTCACTCAAAGTCGATAATCATCAAAAAAAACCTTTAACTCATCGCCTAAGAGCCATGGTTCGAGATCAGCAACTCAGCTGTAATCGAGATGGCGTGTATCGCTTATACACAGGAAAAAGTGGTGCAATGACAGGCACTGTCATCGCCAATCCAAAAGGCTTTGGTTTTATTGCATTAGATAAAGGTGGCAAGGATTTACGTCTTTCATCAAAGCAAATGCAGTTAGTTTTTCATGGTGATAA
>CAZKWW010000086.1:838-3076 GCA_964556635.1 uncultured Candidatus Ruthturnera sp. | reverse complement strand
TTGCTCAATCAGCGCGGTGATGCTGAAATTGTTAAAGTTATCGAGAGTATTAAAACCGTGGTGGGTCGTTTGCATCTTGATCAAGACGGCGCTTACGTAGTGGTAGATGATAAGCGTATTCGTCATAATATTAGCATTCCTAAAATAACCAAAGACAATACCGATGAGCAAATCGTTATTGTTGAGATTATAAAATCTCCAACATTAGAGAGTTTAGCGGTTGGTAAGATTACCCAAATTTTAGGTAGTTATATGGATGAAGGCTTAGAGACAGACTCAGCCCTTTATCGCAATAATATTCCAGTTGATTTCTCTAAAGCCGCATTGGCACAAACTAATCAACTGCCAACCACGGTTACCAAATCTGATAAAAAAGGCCGTATTGATATTACTAGCATGAAGCTCGTGACTATTGACGGTGAAGATTCACGTGACTTTGATGATGCTGTTTATGCCGAACCTACCAACAATGGCTGGAAGTTAGTTGTGGCGATTGCCGATGTATCGCATTATGTGACAGAAGGCTCAGACTTAGATAATGATGCGATTGAGCGTGGCAATTCAGTGTATTTTCCACGTCGCGTTGTGCCTATGTTGCCTGAGGCTTTGTCAAACGGCTTATGTTCGATTAACCCTCATGTTGAGCGCCTATGCATGACCTGTGAGATGAACATTGATAAAGAGGGTAATTTACTTGATTATAAATTTTATCCAGCGGTGATGTTTTCACATGCTCGCTTAACTTACACCAAAGTAAGCCAAATCTTAGAGCATAATGATCAAGCTTTAAAATCTGAATTCGCACCAGTATTAGACAACTTAAATACTTTGTATGATTTATACAAAGTATTAAAAGCAGCAAGAACCAAGCGCGGCGTAATGGATTTTGATCGCATTGAATCGCAAATATTGTTTAACGATAATGGCAAGATAGACAACATTGTTGCTCGTTCTCGTAATGATGCACACAAGCTTATTGAAGAATGCATGCTTATGGCTAATCAAGCCACGGCTAAGTTCTTGGCGCATCACAATGAAGATTTTCTGTACCGCATTCACCCTAAGCCAACGGCTGAAAAAGTTGAGGTTACGCGTCAGTTTTTAACGGCAGTTGGGCTAACACTTGAAGGTGGTGATCAGCCAGAATCAAAGCATTTTGCCAAAGTATTGAAAATATCATTAAAACCGTTGTACTTCGCACCATGAAGCAAGCGGTTTATACGCCAGCAAATGAAGGGCACTTTGGCTTAGCGTTTGATGATTACACCCACTTCACTTCACCGATCAGAAGATATCCTGACTTATTAGTGCATCGTGCAATCAACCGTGTGCTTAATAAAAACAAAAGAAAACCAAGTAAAAAAATGGTTGAAACTGGCGCACATTTATCAGTGACAGAGCGTAGGGCAGATGATGCTTCGCGTGATGTAGAGCAATGGCTAAAATGTGAATACATGCGTGACAAAGTAGGAGAAACCTTTAACGGCGTTATCTCCGGCGTTGCTGGTTTTGGTATCTTTATTGAATTAACCGATGTCTTTGTTGAAGGTATGATCGCCATGCGTGACATGAAAGACGATTATTACATTTTTGATGATATTCATCATCAACTCAAAGGCGAGCGCACTGGTCGAGTTTTTCGACTTGGCGACACCATTAAAATTCAAGTTGCCTCAGTTAGTTTAGATGACCGACAAATGGTCTTTACGCCAGTAGATTAATCAATAAAAAAGGAGGCGAAAGCCTCCTTTTTTTAGTTTTATTTACCTTGTAACGTTAACTGGTGACCGCACCTTCAGAAGCCGACTTGGCAAGCTTGGCAAATTTAGCCAGCACACCTTTAGTATAGTTTGGCTTAGGTTGTGTCCAATTAGACAAGCGTTCATCAATGATTGATTGATCAACCAAAAGCTCTAGTACGTTGTTTTCAGCATCGATTAAGATCTCGTCACCATCTTCAACTACGGCTAATACACCGCCTTTAAAAGCTTCTGGTGTAATGTGTCCGACTACAAAACCATGTGTACCACCAGAGAATCGACCATCTGTAATCAATGCCACTTCACCACCAAGACCTTTGCCCATTACCGCAGAGGTTGGTGCTAGCATTTCACGCATACCAGGGCCACCGGCAGGGCCTTCATAACGAATCACAATCACATCGCCAGCTTTAATTTCATCATTCAATACAGCAGCAAGCGCTTCTTCTTCACGGCCATAGCATTTGGCGACACCCTT